>NZ_BSQC01000016.1:0-135000 GCF_030268145.1 Brucella sp. NBRC 12950 | reverse complement strand
AAGGGGAACCGGTTGCACTGCCTGATGCGGTAACCGCCGAACGTGCGGCCCGTCTTGCCAAGGTTGCAGAAAAAGCGGCAGCTGAATCCGGCTTTGATCTGCCTGTCTATATTGTCGGCACGGAAGTTCCGATCCCGGGCGGCGCGATGGAGGAAATCGAAGATCTGGAACTAACCAATCCAGATGCAGCGCTTGAAACCATCGCCATTCATCGCAAGGCTTTCGCAGCCCTTGGTTTAGAGGATGCATTTTCTCGCGCCATCGGCGTTGTTGTGCAGCCGGGTGTGGAGTTCGGCAATGAAAACGTTGTCTATTACGACAGCGACAAAGCGACCGCTTTAAGCGGCGTTCTCAACGAAACTCCGCAATTCGTCTTTGAAGCACATTCGACCGACTACCAGCCGGTTGAGGCCCTGTCGGCTCTGGTTCATGATGGCTTTGCCATTCTGAAAGTCGGACCGGGCCTGACGTTTGCGCTGCGTGAAGCACTCTACGGCCTTGATCAGATAGCGGCATTCTTAGACAAACTGCCAGAAGAAGAGACAGTTCGTGGCAAGCTTGAGAAGTTGCTTCTCAACGAGCCCAAGAACTGGGAGAAATATTATCATGGTGACGCAGAAGAGCTGCGTCTTCAGCGCCATTTCTCCTATAGCGACCGCATTCGCTATTATTGGCCGCATCCAGAAGCCATAGCTGCCGTCAATTCGTTGCTAAAGCGTCTGGAAGGCCGCAACATTCCTGAAACGCTGATTAGCCAGTATCTCGGCACGCTCTACCCGGCCGTCGCAGCTGGCAAGGTTGAAGCCACGCCACATGCACTGATGGTCGAAGCCGTCAGAAACGTCATCCGTGTCTATGGAAAAGCCGTCGGAACGCACTGATAGTTTCGTTAAACCAGTAAAAAGGCGGCCTTGCGGCCGCCTTTTCTTTACGCAGCCAGTGTAGCCATATCAATGACAAATCTGTAGCGAACATCGCTTTTCAAAACGCGTTCATAAGCTTCGTTGATATCCTGAATTGCAATCTTTTCTATTTCAGAAACAATATTGTGCTTACCGCAGAAGTCGAGCATCTCCTGCGTTTCCTTGATCGACCCGATCATGGAACCAGCGAGACTTTTACGACCTGGAATGAGTGAGAAGGCATGAAGCGGCACCATGTCTTCGGGTGCACCAACAACAACCATTGTTCCATCGACTTTCAGCAGTCCCAGATAGGCGTTCCAATCCACTGCCACACCGACGGTGCAGATGATTAGATCGAACGTACCGGCAAGTTCACTAAATGTTTGCCCATCGCTCGTTGCATAATAGGCGGTTGCCCCCAGCTTCAAGCCGTCTTCTTTCTTTGAGAGCGTCTGGCTCAGAACCGTCACTTCTGCGCCCATCGCGTTTGCGAGTTTAACGCCCATGTGACCGAGCCCGCCCATTCCGACAATGGCAACTTTCTTGCCCGGGCCTGCCTTCCAATGCCGCAACGGCGAGTAAAGTGTTATACCGGCACACAGAAGTGGTGCCGACGCGTCGAGCGGCAAGTTATCCGGTATCGACAACACATAGCCTTCTTTCACAACAATCTGGTCTGAATACCCACCTTGCGTGCGGGTTTGACCATCCGCGTCTGTGCTGTTGTAGGTCTGGACCAAACCTGGCAGGTAGTGCTCATTGTCCAGATCTCTTGAAGCACAACCGACGCAAGAATCGACAAAACAACCGACACCGACCTTATCGCCAACCTTGAATTTTGTAACGTTGGCGCCGACCGAAGTCACGACACCAACAATCTCATGTCCTGGTACAATTGGATAAACAGCGTTTCTCCATTCGTTGCGAACAGTATGAATATCGGAATGACAAACGCCACAATACTGGATCGAAATCACCACATCATCGACATTCGGCTCACGACGCTCGAACGTGAAGGGTACCAGCGGCTGATCGGCATCGGTAGCGGCATAGCCTCTTGCAATCGCCATAATAAACTCCAATCATTATTTGTCATAGGGGAGGATCGAGACGATTGAATATGAACTAGTCTTGTGAAAATCGTTAGACCAATCCTACGTGCTTCTTGCACAATCCTGCAAAAATTAACGGCAAAGACTGACAGCTTGGATACTTCGGTCTATATATATCCTGGTCAAAACAAGAAGTGGCAAGAGGACAAAATGCGGTCGGCAGCACAGGCATATAGCGAGCTTGCATCGCTGGCAGCACGATTTATTGGCGAGGACGGCGAAATTCAGACTGCGGTCGACGGACTGTCGCTCAGCCGCCGTACCTCACCTAGTACTCCTTGTCATGGTAGCTACAGGCCCTGTCTCGCACTCGTTATACAGGGCGGCAAATCGCTGCAGCTTGGCTCTTCGACGATCAACTACGCGACGGGAGAATATCTCGTCACGTCGCTCGATTTACCCGTGACCTGGCGGGTTTCGGAGGCGAGCATTGAAGCGCCCCATTTTTGCATGTCACTCGCCATTGACAGTGAGAAGCTCGTGACACTGCTGGCAAAACTGGACATTCGCCGCCAAATCATCCCCAACGCAGTCGAGCGGGGGATCGCTGTCAACGCCGCGCCTATCGAATTGCTTGAAGCCGCCATCAGACTGTTGAGCCTTCTCGATAAACCGAACGATATTCCGATCATGGCCCCGCTGATCGAACAGGAAATCCTCTACAGACTTTTGACGGGTCCGGGTGGCGAGCGTCTCATCAATATCGCAACCATTGATAGCCACGCGAACAGGATCGCTCGTTCAATCGGCTGGCTGCGGCAGAACTTTGCCCTGCCCCTTAGGATTGATCAATTGGCAGAATACGTCAACATGAGCACATCCTCATTCCATCATCACTTCAAAGCCGTGACAGCGATGTCACCGATACAATATCAAAAACAATTGAGATTAACGGAAGCGCGTCGTTTGATGCTTGTAGAAAGACTTGATGCGGGCACTGCAGGCCACCGTGTCGGCTATCAAAGTCCCTCCCAATTCAGTCGTGAATATAGTCGTCTTTATGGAAACCCTCCCGTTCGCGATATTGAAGCAGCATGATTGCGGATGGACTTTTAGAGCATCGGGCGCTAATCATGCAACACACCCTGCTGCTTTGAAGAAGTTTCGGCACTCTTGTGGTGAAAACAGATCGCAAACGGCACCGATTGCCTTCCACAGGTCGTCATAGGTTCGCGCTTTGGCCTTTCGCAACCATGCTTTGAGTTTGGAAAAGGACTGTTCTATTGAATTGAGTTCTGGTGAGTATCGGGGCAGGAACAATACCCATGCACCACGTTCACTGATGGCCTTATGCGCAGCCCCGTTCTTGTGAACATTGAGGTTATCCCAGATCACGGCATCGCCTTTGTTGAGCATGGGCGCAAGTTGGGTGCGTAGATAGGTTTCGAAGATATCACCATCCATCGCCCCGTTGGTGACAAAGGGTGCGACCAGTTCGTTTGCGCTTCATCGATCCTCATCCCTTACAAAGCTGATCTGATCCATCATGCGAATGATTGGGAATCCGTCAGCGTCAATTATGCCTGTATCTACCGGCTCCGGATCATGTACTGTCTGTGACAGCCTATCGAGTGCATTTGCTTCATACCAATCCATGCGAGGGCGGCGGAGAGACACATAGCGAGGCATTGTCAGTATCCAAATGAAAAAGCCCCGCGTGAGCGAGGCTGTTTAACGTGTTCATTTATTATTATTCGTACACTTTTATTCTTGCATGCTGCCTATTTTTCGTGTACATAAATTCACATGAAGGTCGTATGGGACGAACCAAAACGCGAAGCCAATCTTGCCAAGCACGGCATGGATTTTGCATCGCTTACTATTGAGTTCTTTGAGAACTCCAAGGTGCTGCCAGCCAAGAATAACCGGCTTCAAGCTATTGGCCGTCTTGCAGATGGAACAATCGTTGTGATCTTCGTAACCCTCGGCACAGAAGCGCTCTCAGTAATTTCAATGCGCCCTGCCCGTAAGGATGAAAGGAGCCTGATCTAATGGCTATTAAATTCAGACCTAAACATGCAGAAGAACACGGCTATTCCAAGCAGGATTGGGACGCCGTATCCGATAACCCAACGATTACAAAAGAAGACATGGCTAAAGCGAAGCCATTCAAAGAAGCACTCCCTGAGCTATATGAAAGCATCCAGCGGTCCAGAGGCAGACCAAAAGTTGACAACCCGAAAGAGGCTGTAACCCTTCGCCTTGACCCTGATGTTGTTGCGAAGTTCAAAGCCAATGGCAAAAACTGGCGCGCCAACATGAATGATGCTCTCCGTAAAGCCGTAGGCCTATAACCAAACCCCGCTCAATGGCGGGGCTAGCGCGTGGGGCGTTTAGTTTGAATCTTTAAAGAGGGTGATATTTGTTGGTATTTCGCCCATTTGCCATTGATGATTCACTGGGTCAGGAGGAAAGGCTATGTTCCAACAAGCTTATTCACTTGATCTGCGCAAGCGTGTGACCCGTGCGATCGCTCAAGGCAAATCCTGCCGCGCAGCTGCAGAGAAGTTTGAAGTATCAGTAGCCACTGCGATACGCTTTCAACAGCGGCTCAAGCGGACAGGTTCGTTGCAGCCTGGACCGATCGGACGACCACTTGGTGGCGGTAAACTTGAATCTTTCCGAGCGCAAATTTTTGGCAAGGTAGAATGCCAGCCGGATATCACCATGCCAGATCTGGTAGTTTGGTTGCTTGAGCAAACAGACCTTTCGGTTGACCCATCCAATCTGTCGAAGTTTCTTTGCAAAGCCGGTTATACTTATAAAAAAACACTGATGGCCTCAGAACGCGGTCGTTCCGACGTTCGGCAGGAGCGTGACGCGTGGCACCGCTATCGCCTACCCGCGATGCAAGCTAATCCTGCGCGACTGATATTTGTCGATGAAACATCGGTCAAAACGAATATGACGCCCATCAGAGAACGCAGCCCAAAAGGCGCGCGCCTTGTAGCAGATGCACCATCCGGACGATGGAGTACGCAGACTTTCATTGCAGGTCTGCGCTTTCACGAACTGGTCGCACCCTTTGTCATCAACAGGGCGATGGATGGTGATATCTTCGAAACCTATCTACGCACCCAACTTGCGCCCATGCTCAACAAAGGCGATGTCGTGATGGGATAACCTCAATGTTCACAAGAACGGGGCTGCGCATAAGGCCATCAGAGAACGTGGTGCATGGGTATTGTTCCTGCCCCGATACTCACCAGAACTCAATCCAATAGAACAGGCCTTTTCCAAACTCAAAGCATGGTTGCGAAAGGCCAAAGCGCGAACCTATGACGACCTGTGGAAGGCAATCGGTGCCGTTTGCGATCTGTTTTCACCACAAGAGTGCCGAAACTTCTTCAAAGCAGCAGGGTGTGTTGCATGATTAGCGCCCGATGCTCTAGTTGGCCTGCTAAACACTGAGTTGAGAGACATGTGATTATCACGGAGCCTCCGCCCGGTTGGCAAGTTCGAGCATTCCGCAATCTACGATGGCTATTGCCTGAACAACAAAAAGAGGGAGAGCCGCTCCTCCCGTGGCGAGCGATCGTGGTGTCTCTGCTCGTCAGAACGGAATGAGCTTACTGGCACATGTCAACGGGAATCCGGGTATGGTGAATAGTAATTTGGATTCTGCGCCTGCTGGATTCCAATTTGCGTTGCCAGATTGCCCCGTTTCAAAATGGTAGAATAATTACACGTAACGTATTTCCATCGCGCACGCCTATCCCAGCGGCAAAGCAGCGACAACCGTAACTTTGGATGCAACAAATATGTTCAGATTTATCTTTCGGGTCGCCGTATAGGCGATGCCCTCCGACAGATCGACACAAATATCGTCGTAGTTCAGTATGATCCGGTCAAGTGGGTAGACTGCTTTATAGACGGCTTCCTTCACACAGAATAATATGCGGTCAGCAAGAGCTGAGCTGTCATATTGACCGCAAATATCTTCCGGTGTTCTCACCAGCGAGATTATATCATCCGGTAAAGGAACTGCAGTTTCGATATCAATTCCTAGACCCAGATAGTCTTTGCTCCGACCTATGACAGCGACGGCCATTTCGTCATCATGGGCAAGTGAACCAACAACCCCGTTTGGCCAAAGAGGCTCACCGGTGGGAGACCTGAGAACCGAAAAATTATTGAACCCAATCTTAGCCAAAATCTGCCGTGATAGTTCGCGCGCAGCGCCGCTTGCATCAAGTCGTTTCGTATTGTTGGCAGGAAGCGATGATTTTTCCTCAGGCTTGAGAAGCATCCTGTCATTTAACTGGATTGATCTCCGCCCCAAGAGCACTTCGCTTGGAAAACAAGGGGTTAATCCAAGCGACGTGATCGAACTATCCTTCAAGGCTCATTCTCGCAATCATTTCATCATCTTCATCAAGGCCAATTTCGACAAATCCAGCTTGCGCGTATAATCGGCTTGCTGGCAAATTCTCAGGATCATAGCAGACGGACACCGAATTAATTCCGCCAAAAGCACCGATTTCAGCAAGAAGGGCTCGCAACGCAACCTTTCCGTAACCTAATCCTTGAAACGACTTGTCGATCATGAAACGGTAGAGTTGCGCTGTTCCGGGCTCGCTGGTGGCATCATACATTAGAAAGCCCACCAAGCGTGCATCCGCCAAAATGGCTCGCGGCCTTGCATCCTCGTCTTCGTCTGCCTCTAGTAAAGATTCAATGTTGCTGGCAACCCAATGGATTTGTTCCACACCTATCTTCAATGCGGAAACCTGCGACCGATTTTCATCAGTCACAGGCACAAGTCTGACGTTATTTCCCGCTGACGCCACCTTTTTCAACTCACGACCTTTTCTTCGTCATCGCAACACTACCCTTCTTATGAAGTTTTCCCGCATGGATGACATCTTTTATGACGATGCCGTTCTCATCCACCGGCACAACGAACCGGTTCAGTTTCGCAGGATTTCCACGCCAAACTGAGTAAGCTTCCAGCACTTCGCCTTTCATCACGAAGGAATCCACGTCCACAATAGAACCCTCTCCCATTACAACACCGTAATGCACAAATGCCGATGGGCCTAAGGTGCAGCCGCTACCGATACGGATAAAGTCGGATTTGAAAGCCCCCTCCTCTAATGAGTGAGGTTGAATAACCGACCCTTCATTGAGGGTCGCATCGTCACCGATTTCAACAAGTGAGCGCTCTGTCAAATTGGCTCCCCCGTCATAAATGCGTTGTCCTACCTTCACACCGAGCATTCTCAAAATGATCGGACGGAACGGCGTCCCCGCAAAGAGTTGTGTTATCGGAGAATCTGACAGTTTCCAATGGCGTTCATGTCGCCAGAACGCTTCGTCATAGATCGTCGTCATTCGTGGCTTGAGCCCTTTGAAGCCCAAAGAAAGTCTCTCGATAATAACATAGAACGGTATCGCAATTCCGGAGGTTAAGACCACGGCTGCAAAAAGTGCCTTATGTGTCCATGCATCATAGTAGTTGAGCGCACGGTCCCAGATCGCAATCGTCACAAATAACATCAACCATTGGCTCGCCAAAAACATCAATCCAGTCCGAAGATTGTGAAAGTTCTTGCGGTGTAGGCGGCTGAGGCGATCTTGTTCATTGATGTTAGCAATGAGTTCCTTATCTCGATTAACGATGCGTGGTATCTCGAACGATGGTGATCCCAACAGACCAACATTCTCACGGATAGCACCATCGATCGGCACCATCACCTTCGTTCCCAACAAGCAATTGTCACCGGTACGGCCATCTGGTGGGTAAAAGATATTGTTTCCGAAGTAATTGCGCTCACCGATTTTGGTATGCTCAAGGCGAAATGTTGCCGCCGACTTGTGCATGTTGATCATAAACAGCCCGTCAGACACCATTGTCTGAGTACCGATTTCGCAGAGAAGGGGGTTCTCTTGTTGTTGGTTGGTTCCGAAATTCGAGCCAGTCTGCACGACTTTATTTAGGTTCCATCCGATCGCCCGCATGTAATGGACGATGGCTGAACTGTCGCCAAATAGCAAATTGAGAAGACGCGAATTTCCGCTCAACTCCACCATCGACTGCAACCAGTAATGAAAGCCGTAAAGGGTGTAGGTACGGTTGGGCTTGAGCACAATGCTGACAAAGCGTGGTACGACGACGGCGGCAATCAGTGAGACTGCGATCGCTCCAAATAGTGTAACAGTCGTACCTATCGCCACGATCCCGATCGTTTCCTGATAATCGTCACTCACATTCTGCCAATAACTATGAAAAAGCAGAGGAAATGGCGTAATAAGAGTGAACAAACCGACAAGCTGGACGATTTCAAAGGCAATACGACGCGTTTTCGACAAGGTGATGCTGCGAACCTTGCAATATTCAGCGTCCGTCGGCGTTGCTGGCGAACCATGCCAATGCTCACCGTCCGGGATGTATTGACCGCGCTGGAGGGAGGAAGCGTGTCCCAGCTGCGATCTGTTCCCCATCTTGGTGTCGATATCCAGGGTCGACCCCACCCCCACGAATGCATCGTTTCCGATCGAAACGGAACCCGTATGAATATAGCCGCTTTCCGCGCGGTAGCCTAAAATATTGGATTCTCTACGCAATATTGAGTTTTCACCGATGGAAATCAGGTCTGTACATACAGGAATTGCGCGACATTCAATGGCGGTATTTCGACCAAGCTTAGCACCCAAAAGCCGCAAATAGAGACTGTAAAGCGGATTGCCACGAAACAGGACGACTGGTGCGGTCCTTATTAGCGTCTTTACAACCCAGAAGCGGTAATAACGCAAGCCCCAGATTGGGAACTTCTCTTCTTTCCAACGGCCGATGAGCAACCACTTTGCTGCGACTGCAAATCCAGTCATTCCAAAGAAGGAAGCACCGGCGAGCACGACGCAGCGGAAATATAGTTGGAAGGGCTCGTCAAGTTTTGCGTAGACCCAATCAAGGCCCTTGTCGAAAAACATTAGTGCGATATAGCTGTATACCGCATAAAAAGCGAGCTGCGCTGCACCACAAGTCCAGTAGATCAGGTTCGAAGCTTTATGCGTAACGCTTTGTTCGGTGACGGAAGCTACGGTCTGTTGTGGAAGATGAAGGTGTTTGGCAAGACCTGCAATAGATGGATGCAAGTAAATATCGCGCATCGATGCCATTTCCCATCCTTGTGCGGTGCGTAGCCGGGCACAAAAGCGGGCCATTAACAGTGAATTGGCGCCGAGATCGTCAAAGAAATTGTCCTCGACGGAGACCTCATCCAGATTGAGTATCTCGGCCAAGGATTGCGCCATAAACCGCTCATCGTCGTCGCGTGGTGAGACAATGCTGCGTTCAGCAGATAGACGGACGTTCGTTGGTTTTGGCAGCCGACGAAGATCAGCCTTATTTGCGACTGTCATCGGGATTGCGTCGAGTTCCTCCAGATAGGAAGGAACCATGTAAGAAGGTAAGCGCCGTTTTAACTCGCGTGCAATATCCGCACGGTGAACGGATGGGACCCCTGATTTTTGAGCATAGTAAGCAACAAGCTCGACACGACCTGGTTCCACCTCCCAAGTAGTGACTGCGGCCTGGCCAATTGAAGGATCGTCGAGGAGAACCGCTTCAATCTCACCAAGTTCGATGCGATATCCACGGATTTTGACCTGCGTGTCAATTCGCCCCCGGTATTCAATTTCGCCATGCTCATTGATCCGGCCAAGATCACCAGTTCGGTAAATTCGCTTCGAGGGATTATTTGGCAAGCCTATAAAATCGGGAATGAATTTTTGTTCTGTAAGATCTTGTCGGTTCAGATAACCGACAGCGAGCCCTATTCCAGCGATACCAATTTCACCCAGCTCATCTGGACTTGTCAGTTTTGGTTCACTTGGATCAATAATGACGATTGAGTAGGTTGGCAGCGGCGTACCGATTGTTACAGCTTTGTCGGGTCTCAGAACGCCCATCGTCGCTGTGACTGTTGCCTCTGTTGGACCGTAGGTATTCAAAAGCAGGCGCCCGGGCTTTGTCCAACGGGCGACCAGGTTTAATGGGCAAGCTTCACCGCCCACCATCAGCAATCGAAGTTTAGGCACATCGCTTTCGATGGATGACAGCAATGTCGGACTGCATGCCATACAATTGATGTCATTTATGCGCAGAAAATCTGCTAGTTCTTCTCCAACCAAAGTCATTGGTCCCGGAGCCGGTATCACTGTCGCACCGGCAACAAAAGGAACCCAGTATTCCTCCGCAGAGAAATCAAAGGCAATCGTCATTCCGTGATAGACGCGATCGCTTGGAGTATAGCCATATGATAGAGCTGCAACGCGGAGAAAATTGCAGAAACTTTGGTGACGGATGGCAACGCCCTTTGGACGACCAGTCGTCCCGGAGGTGTAAAGTATATAACAAATCTGGTCAGGATTTGCTGTTCTCTCCGCCACATCGAGCCGAGCGCTTGAATATTGGGAAATCTCAACGGAGCAATTATCGACCAAAAGATGAGGGACCGGCATCGTATCCACTCGCATGCTATAGGCATGAATGGAGATAACGAGCTTTACTTTGGCATCCTCGATGATGAGCGCCATACGATCGTCAGGAAAAGCAGTGGCAAGCGGAACGTAAGCTGCACCAGCTTTCATGACGGCCAACAAAGCTATGTAAGTATCAGCAGACCGATCGAGCAGCAAACCAATCCGGTCACCCGGTTGAACACCGCGTTCAATTAGCAGCCGCGCAAACTGATTGGAGCGTTCGTCCAGCTCTTCGTATGTCCAGCTGCGCCCGTCAGCAATTACAGCGCACGTATCGGTATATTTGTCAGCAAGCTCTTCAAAGAAAAGATCCAGCCGCTCGTCAATCAACGCAGGCCGTGGAAAGTCGGCTCCGAGCAAAATCTGCTGCCCGTTACCAACCCTGTTTGGACCTGCCTCCTGTTGGGCGTTTTGGTAATCGCTTAATTCATTCGCATTCTGTGTTGCTGGAAACTTGTTTGATCCAGCATCATCAATACCATGGCTCATATTTCTTACTCACTGACCGAAGGTCGCGCATCGCCGGGCATTCGTACGCGTTAGCTTAGACACCTGGGTTCCTCAGGTATGGTCTATCGTCGGACTGTGCACAGCGGCTCATAGACCGCTTTTCGCGGCTAGCGCTGTATCAAATTCTAGAAAATATGAAAGTGACATTATCTTTACTAACAACATTGCCTGGACGGTGTTGCAGATTGGTACGGAACTGTCTGACCGTGTTCGTATGAGTGGGTTGTCGTTCATCGAAAACGACCGTCAAGAGCCAACAGTAAACCGTGAGGAAAATACTGCTCCACGGGTGCGACTAGGACGCGCAGCAGTTTATGACTATGTGCTCATATGATCGGTGATACAGAAGGTTGCAACGACACAGTTGCTTGTCGGCTGTATGTCCCTTGCCCAGGAAAGCAGATGCCTCTACTGTCGGCTGCGGAGGTCGCACGCTCATTACAATGTACCAATTTCTTAAAAATCACATAAATATTGGCTGGGGTGCGTCCGTCTCCCTCGCGACACATCTTCTGCTCGCTATTCTTTTATTCTACACCCCTTTTTGGCGATCAGTTTCTGAAGTTTCTCAAGAAGTTGATGTCCAGCTTGTTCCTCCGGCAGTTCAAGAACCTGCCCCGGAAGAAGAGAAAATGTCTCAAGCGCCCATGCCGGAAGCATTCGAAAGCGCGAGCAAAGAGCAATCGGAAGAGTTGAGTGAACCGGAGCCTCTAGGTAATAACGCCGCATCGCATGTGGCGAGCCCCCTGGCACCTCAGCCGAATCCGATTGAGCGGGGCGCGGCTTTAGAACCACAGGCACAAGGCAAAGAAGCAACAATGCCTCTGACCAGCGCAACAACTGATGGCGCTGCTCACAATGCTGAGGACGGGCAGCGACCACCTTCGAGCGCAGCAAAGCCGGCAGCGGCCAATGCTTTGGATAAGCTTGAGCGAGCACGCAAGATTTACTCAAAGGACGCGTTAAACAATCCGCGGGTGAAGCAAGCACTCGGAAAGCTTCCCTTTCGGGATCGCCTGGTTCAGATTTGTGGTATCGAAGCATTAGAGCAAGTCCGTAACCATCGATCTGGATCATTTCCGGATATGCTCGCCCCTGACGGTGGCATCGTTGCTCAGAACAGCTTCACCATAAGGGATGGTGCCTTTCGTAGCAAAGGAACATGGTATTCAATCGACTTCCGCTGCCTGGTTGATGATGACGCTATGGAAATCAAGAACTTCAGTTACGCCATCGGCAAAACGATTCCGAGGGCTGAATGGAATTCACGGCAACTACCAATCGATTGATACAGGTGGAGGATCTCATCGATTGACCGATCCGGCATAACCTCGTTGGTCAACGCATCTCATCAACGTGCAAAAACAAGATCATGAGCATTTGCACCATCCCACCCCAGTTTGATGTTGCGAGATTTCGCAGCTTGAGAATGTGTCTGTTCAAGCTGCGAACACTTATCACCCAAACTTGCAGAACAATCCTTCTCCGTCGTGGCACAACCCGCAGAACTTAGCGATATTACCAGCGCGATTAGTATTTTGACTGTCTTTATCATTCTATTACTTCCGTATAATTTAATTTACGAATCCTATTGATAGATGTTTTTGGATCGATTCATTTATATTTTGTTCGCTTTCCTGATTTGACAATTTCTACTAGATATGTGAGCGTTTACTCACATTGTCTACTCGCTTTCAGGAGATGAATTTTGACGACCAAAATTTTAACAAAACCCAGGAAAACCGCGTCTCAGAAGCGATCACAAGTAACAGTTGAGGCGATTTTGGATGCGACTGCTCGCGTTTTAGTACGGGAAGGCTATGCCCGGGCGAGTACAAATAGGATCGCCCTTGTCGCAGGTGTCAGCATTGGTTCTCTTTACCAGTATTTTCCCAGTAAGGAGGCATTGGTTGCAGCGCTAATCGCCCGTCACAATCGAGACATGCTTATTCTGCTTGAAACCTCTATGCGCCAATGTGCCAAAGATGATCTGCCGACTGCGATGCGGGAGCTCATTCGTGCAATGTTCGCGGCCCACCGCGTTGAGCCTGAGCTACACAGGATCCTGAAGGAGGAGGTTCCAAGGATAGGAAAACTCGCAGAAGTGGAAGACATCCGAAAAACGACTTTTGAACTCGTCAGGCGCTACATGGAGGAGTGCAAGGATGAAATTCACTTAAAGGATCTTGATACTGCAGCATTTATTTGCGTAACGGCCGTAGAAAGCTTAACGCATGCGCTCATCATCAATGAATGCGGCCATCCCCTCTCGGACGAGGCCGATATCGTCGAACATTTGACACGGCTCATTGCAGGTTACCTGGGCCAGGCCCCTTCTCCCGTGCGCCCGATACTCAAAGTTGAGGACAAGCCGAGCGAAAGCTGATTTGAATAATCAGCTGCCCCGGACATCACTGCAAAGATGGAATGACTTGGCATCTTGCCAATGACAACTCAAGGTCAGCCATTTAATTGTTGCTTAGCTCGGAAGCCCCAGTAATGGGGCATCCGGTGCGTTGCAGAGGCATTGGACTTGAGAAGCGCCTTTATTCGTGGAGCTCAACGAGTTCACTAACGTTCTCAGCAACTGATCTGGCCTGAACTTGACCGTTATTCGGTCGTCGCTGCATTGATATCAGCCAAATTTGCGACGATTGCTGCAGCCTCATTTTGCAGCGCATCCTTTACAGTGGTTCGAGCCTTTTCGATTGCGAGATCGGCATTGAGGCTTCGCTCATTTGCCTGCAAGCCGTCATCCTTGCTGGCATCAAGTTCACCTTGGTTTTCACCACGGGCAGCCAGACGTTCCGTTTCCTTGTTGATTTCGTCGCGACGGTTGGCTTCATTAAGCGATATCACTGTTTTTTCACGCTGTGCCTTCAAGGCTGCAATATCTTCAACAAAGCGCTGATACTCTTTATCTGTTTTCACGCGCTCCTCATGTTTGGCTTGCAGCGTTGGCAAAACTTTGCTCACATCGCCAAAAAGCCTGTACTTGGCGGGATCAACTTCGCTCCACGGCAAGGCGTTTTCGAAACTCGATTCCCCTGTGGTCTTGATATCGAACGTGCCGGGCAAACTTATATCCGGGGTGACGCCGCGCAACTGGGTAGTGCCGCCATTCACGCGGAAAAATTGGGCAATCGTGAACTTCAATTCACCCAACTTCGGGTCTGGGTTCTGCACGACTTCGTCTAGATTAACGACTGTCTGAACTGTTCCTTTCCCAAAACTTGGTTCTCCAATGATAACCCCGCGGCCGTAATCCTGGATAGCGGCTGCAAAAATCTCGGATGCCGATGCCGATCCTCGATTAATAAGGACTCCGAGCGGTCCGCTCCAAAGTGGCTTGTCGAGATCGTCACTTTCAACCTTAACTTCACCTTTCGCGTTACGCTGCTGTACGACTGGGCCCTTTCCGGTGAAAAGTCCGGTAAGATCAATCGCCTCAGTTAATGAACCTCCGCCATTGTTGCGCAGGTCGAACAAGATACCGTCAATATTCTCCGCTTTAAGCTCAGTGATAAGCTTGGCAACGTCGCGACTGGCGCTTTTGTAATCCTTGTCTCCCTTCCGGCGGGCTTCAATATCTTCATAGAAGGCTGGAAGCGTGATCACACCAATCTGACGCGTGAGATTTCCGTCCTTGATCGGCAAAATGGTCTTTTTGGCGGCCTGCTTATCCAGGCTGATTTTATCGCGCACCAGGTTAATCACGTAGTGTTTGCCATCTGGGCCGGCGTCTGCTGGCAGAATATCAAGGCGTACAACCGAACCTTTGGCGCCACGTATGAGCTGAACAACCTCATCAAGGCGCAGACCCACGACTTCTTTAATTGGGCCGGTTTCGTCCTGTCCAACGCCGACGATACGGTCTCCGACAGCAAGCTTTCCAGATGCTTGGGCCGGTCCGCCTGCCACAAGCTCGCGAATGGTGGTGTATTCATCGCGCTCTTGAAGCACTGCGCCAATGCCGACCAGCGAAAGCTTCATCGAAATATCAAATTCGGCAGAAGCCTTCGCGCCAAAATAATCGGTATGGGGATCCACTGAGGTCGTGTAGGCCGCCATAAAAATCTGAAAGACATCCTCCGCTTTCGTCTTATTGGCGCGCGCGAGAGTGTTTTCGTATCTTTTATTGAGAGTTTCACGGATAGTAGCGTCATCCTTGCCGGCGAGCTTTAATCTCAACCAGTCGTTCTTGACGCGTTTCCGCCACAAATCGTTCCGTTCTGCTTCTGTGGCCGGCCATGCAGCTTTGTCGCGAACAATCGTGTAGTCTTCTTGTTCGTTAAAATCGAACCCCTTGTCGAGGAGGCTACGGGCATAGTTCATCCGATCAACGATACGCTGGCTATAAATGTTGAAGATTGCGAATGGAATACTGAGATCTTCTTTGTTGATAGCGTCATCGAGCTCTGCGCGGCCGGTCTTGAAACTGTCGATATCGGCCTTCAAAAAAATCAACCGATCAGGATCCAGGGACTCAATGTATCGATCCATGATTTTCGCTGACAGATCGTCATCAAGCGAAACGGGCTTGTAATGAAAGCGCGATAGAAACTCGGCAGTTATACGGGCAGCCTGAAGTTGCTCGGGCAATGGCTTTAATTCTGGCGATGATACGGCTTCAAGAGCATAGGCTGGAGAAGCAAGCATTGCGACGCACAGAAGAAGAGAGGCAAACTTTTTATGTATCAACGTGAATTCCGTTTTCTCGAGGCAGACGATTGCGGTCATAATATCTGGAACAATTATGGTCTTTTAGCAACCGGCTGTCACCCCGCCACTGACCTACGTTTATGCGCTATCGAGAAAAAGTTACCGGAATCCAGTACCACTTAGACCTCCGGCAAAGGAGTGTCGAGGCTCATTGCATGGTCGAGAACACGCTGCAGGTTTGCGGCATGGCTGAAATTGGGTTCCGAGCCGACACCATCACCAACAGCACGTGCGAACCGTTGATAATTTGTCTCGACAGGCTCGACTTCCAGATCTCGCCAAACTGGCGTTTCGATATCCTCCCCGGTACAGCCGCGCAAAGAGGAGCCGGTTGGCGTGTGAATGACCTCCAAAGCACCTTTGTCACCATGTATCCGCAGACGCAATTCATTCAGATGGCCTGTCGCCCACCGGCTTGCATGGATAACACCAAGGGCACCGTTCGAACATTCGGCCATCATGACAAAACTGTCATTTGCGTCCAGCGTATACTCGCCAATATGGTTATTGTCAGCCTTATCAAAAGTTTTGAGCCTCGCAGAGGCTCTTTGCACATCACTTCCGATCGCATAAGAGGCGAAATCGAGAATATGGATACCAACGTCGCCTAAAACTCCGTTGGAACCATGCCGCGTGGACAGCCGCCATAGCCATTTGCTTTCTGTTTTCCAGTCACCCCAAGTTTTGGAAACAAGCCAGCTCTGCAGATAAGAGGCTTCAAAATGGCGTATCTGCCCGATTTCGCCTGATTTAACGATTTGGCGTGCTTTCTGCAAAGGAGCAACATTGCGATAAGTGAGATTGACCATGTTCACTATACCGGCCTGCTCAGCAGCGTCCGCCATTTCGGCGGCTTTCTCATAGCTCTCAGCAAGCGGCTTCTCACAGAAAATATGCTTACCCGCACCGATCAGGATCATAGATGTCGGATGATGGATCGCGTCCGGTGTCACATTTGCAACGGCATCAAACCGGTTCCATGCGAGGACATCCTCAAGACGGGTGAAGCGATTGTGAATATCATGATTTTCAGAGAAGCCATCAACCCTTTCTGCAGAAACATCGCAAGCCGCAACTACTTCCACGCCGTCAATCGCTCTGAACGCCTCGACATGGTTCTTCGCCATACCGCCTGTACCAAGAATGAGAAGACGCATCAAACACCTCACCGATATCCGGCTTCGCCAGCTTCGTGCAGTTTTGGACCGCGTTCAACAATCGGTTCAAGAGCTTCATCAATTGGAACGTTCGGTGCCGTATGAATAGCCGTAAAAGCTGTCTGCTGATTATACGCCCATTTAACCGAGTTCCGTAGAACGGTTTGAACATTTGCATCGTGGTAAGTCGGATAGGTTTCGTGTCCAGGACGAAAATAAAAAATGTTGCCTGCACCACGGCGCCAGGTCATGCCGGATCGAAAGACTTCCCCGCCCGCAAACCAGGAAATAAATACTGTCTCCAATGGTTCTGGTACCGAAAATTGTTCACCATACATTTCCTCGTTTTCGAGAACAAAATTCTCCCCGATCCCGGCGGCAATTGGGTGTCCTCGATTGACAACCCATATACGTTCCCGCTCTCCAGCTTCACGCCATTTCAACGCGCAAGGTGTTCCCATCAGCCGTTTGAAAATTTTCGAGAAATGCCCTGAATGAAGAACTATAAGCCCCATACCTTCGAAAACCCGCTTTGCAACACGCTCGACGACGGCGTCGGAGACAGCGGCATGATCTTTATGCCCCCACCAAACCAGGACATCGGTATTATCTAGACGTTCCACTGGAAGTCCGTGCTCGGGCTCTTGAAGCGTCGCTGTTGAAGCCTCGATTGCGCTGTCTTTGTTGAGGGTGGCCGCGATTGTATTATGCATACCCTTTGGATATAGCGCGCGAACGGTTTCGTTGGTTTGTTCGTGAATATTCTCTCCCCATACAATCGTACGTATCGACACGCGCATTCTCCTTGCTTTGAGCTATTTCAAGCCCTGTGGAAATTCAGGATCGGGCCATCACTTCAGGCAGAGGAACCAACGCCTGAGGGAATTGGTTCCTAAATTACAAATAATTCATGGGCATATTCACGCGATTTGCGCCTTCCCATATTCATCAAAACGATGGATACGCTCACCCGTCGGTGAGACAGACACCATCTCGCCCTGCCTCCTCGCGGAGACACCCGCCTCGCGGACCACAAGCGGTTCGGCGCGTGATAGATCCACATAAATGAAGCTGTCCGATCCCAAGACCTCGGTATGCACAACTCGACCATTCCAGTGGCCTTCTTGAGAAACAATTCTAAGATGCTCAGGTCTTAAACCGACTGTATGTGCACCGAACGCCGCCGCATCCGCTCCATTGAGCAGGTTCATCTTCGGTGAGCCTATAAATCCGGCCACGAACACGGATTTTGGTCGCTCATAGAGCTCCAGCGGTGTGCCTATTTGTTCAACGCGACCGTCTCTGAGAACGCATATGCGATCGGCCAGCGTCATCGCTTCAACCTGGTCATGGGTAACATAGATCATAGTGGTCTGTTCCATACTTCTGTGTAAATTCGCGATCTCCAGTCTGGTGGCGACACGCAAAGCTGCGTCAAGGTTTGAAAGCGGTTCATCAAATAAGAAGACTTGTGGATCCCGAACGATAGCCCGTCCGATCGCTACCCTTTGACGTTGTCCGCCAGAAAGCTGACGGGGCAATCGCTTCATATAATCAGTAAGCTGTAGCATCTCGCACGCCTGCTGAATACGACGCGCACAGTCCTCCTTGTTCCGGCCGGCCAGTTTCATCCCAAATTCCATATTCTGGTAAACCGTCATATGCGGATAAAGAGCATAGGATTGGAACACCATCGCAATTCCACGCTTCGAAGGGCTGAGGCTGTTGACAAGCTTCCCGTCGATCGCGAGGCTGCCTGAACTAATTTCCTCCAGACCCGCAATGAGCCGCAGCAGTGTTGACTTTCCACAGCCCGAAGGCCCGACGAAAACCATAAACTCACCGCTTCGAATATCGAGATCTACGCCCTTGATGACTTCGAAATTTCCAAAAGACTTGCGCAGACCGCGCAGCTGAAGTTCTGCCATATCTTTTTACCCCTTTACGCCGCCCGCAGTCAGCCCTGACACGATCCGTCGCTGAAAGATAAGAACAAGAACGACGAGCGGTACCGTCACAACGACGGACGCAGCCATGATGTTGCCCCATGGAATTTCGAACTGACTGCTACCTGATAGCAGCGCTATCGCAACAGGAACCGTCCGCTGCCCTGACGAGGACGTAAAGGTCAGGGCGAAAAGGAACTCATTCCAAGCGGAGATAAATGCAAGCAATCCAGTCGTCGCCAATGCGGGCCACATGAGAGGCATGAACACTCTTGTGACGATAATCCAGGCCGAAGCACCGTCAACAATCGCTGCTTCTTCGATTTCGACAGGGAGTTCGCGCATGAATGTGGTCAAAACCCACACCGTGAACGGCAATGTGAAGATCAGATATGAGAAGATTAAAGCGAGCGGTGTGTTAAAAATGCCGAAGAAGCGAACGAGTTCAAAGAGGCCCGCGAGCACGGCTATCTGAGGAAACATAGAAACTGATAATATTGTGAGCAACAAAAGGCCCCGTCCCCGAAACTTGACCCGGGCCAGCGCATAGGACGCGGTAACTGCGAGCAGAAGTGATATGGCAACTACAATAGTCGCCACCAATAAAGAGTTGCCAAGGCTTTGCAGGAAACTGCCTTGCGACAGAACCTCCGTATAATTTCTCAAGGATAATGACGATGGCCAGAAGTCTGCCTTAAAGAGGGCAGTACCCGATTTAAAACTCGTCAAAAGCGCATAATAGAATGGGAAGACCGCTACGATCACAATGATTGCGACTAATGCGTAGAAGCCTACAGATTTGGCTATTCGCATGACTATTCTCCCGTATGCCCGAGTTTTATCCGCCCGAACATCATGTAGAAAGCGGTGATGGCTGCGATGATAAGAAACAGCATCGTCGAGGCTGTCGCACCATAGGCAAACTTGTCGAAGTCGAAGAGGTTCTCGCGGGCGAAAACTGACATGCTTTTTGTTTGCGCGTTGTTTGGTGTGAGTACATAAACCAGATCGAAGATCCGCATCGCATCAAGCATTCTGAAGATCACTGCCACCATCAAAGCAGGCCTTATAAGGGGAAGGGTGATACGCCAAAAAACTTTGAGCGGATGGACCCCATCGATCTTGGCTGCCTCATAAATATCAGAGGGTACCATTTGCAATCCAGCCAGGATAAGCAACGCCATGAAAGGCGTCGTTTTCCAGACATCCACAATGAGAATTGCAATCATTGCGGTGTCGGGATTGGCGGTCCACGCGATTTTATTGCTGATGAAACCGAAATTCAAAAGGATGTGGTTCAATATACCGAATTGGTCATTGAGCATCCACGCCCACATTTTTGCCGAAACAATTGTCGGAATGGCCCAAGGTATCAAAATTGCAGCCCTCACCAGCCCGCGGCCGCGAAAGCTCGCATTCAAAACGAGCGCTACGATCAACCCAAAGAAAGTTTCCAGGCTGACCGAAATAACAGTGAAACGGATTGTGTTCCATACAGCATCCCACCACGCCGGGTCGGCCAGCAGGCCGCGAAAAACAGTACGTCCGCTTTTCAGAGTAACCCAGGTGAGATAGTTCTTGAAACCTACAAACTGAGCGGTCGCAAGGTTTGTAAGGGATGCATCTGTAAAGCTGAAATATACCGTGCGAAACAATGGCCACCCAGCAACCAGCGCTAAGACGAATAAGGTAGGCCCCAGAAAAATCCATGCAGAACGGGTTCGCATATGCTGCAGATCTGATCGGCTTTGAGGCCTGCCTGTTGTACCACAGACATCAGCAGAAGGGTCTGTCATAATCTTCCTCAGCTTATATCGAGGTCCGGACAGGACTCAGTTCGAATAAGGCGCGGCCTGCCGAGGCGCCTCGGTGCGTTACCATGCGGAACCTTGAAGCTCTGTGAGTTCGACCTCGAGCATCTCCAAGTTTTCAGCAGCCGTTCCCCGACCGGAAAGGGTGTTATGAACCGCAGACCAGAATTTTGATGAAACCTCATTATATTTGACTTTTGTAGCCGCCGATGGTCTCGGCACCGCATTTTGGAAAATCGGTTTCCAGTGAGCCATGAAAGGCTGCGCGCTTAGAATATCTTTATCGTCGTAGAGGGCCTCAATTGTCGGTAATCGAGAAATTTCAACGGCCTGTACTTTTTGTACTTCTGGTGACGCCAGATATTTCACCAGCGCAATCGCGGGTTCCTGCTGCCGGGAATATTTCGACACTGCCAAATTCCAGCCACCAAGGGTCGATGATGGTGCGTCTCCCTCCTTCGCCGCTGGAAGCGGGGCGACATCGAACTTTCCTTTGACCGCGCTATCTTCATTGTTCCCCAATGCGTAAGCATAAGGCCAGTTGCGCATGAAGACCGCATTGCCCGTCTGCCAAACACCGCGGGATTCCTCCTCCTGATAGGCAAGAACACCCTGCGGCGAGATGGTTCCAATCCATGATTTTGCACGCTCTAATGCAGCCGCTGCCGCTTCATTGTTGACCGAAATGTCGCCGTCCAATTCAACGACTTGCCCCCCTCCGGACGACTTGATCCATTCCAATGCGTTGCAGGTCAGCCCCTCATAGGCGTTGCCCTGAAAGACATAGCCCCAAAGATCTCCATTCCCTCCAGCGCGTTCTTTGTCCATAATTTCTTTTGCGGTCGTATTCATGCCATCCCACGTCCTGGGCACCGCCTTACCGTATTTTTCCAACAGGTCTTTACGATAGAACAGCGCTGGCGCGTCTGTGTAGAATGGCAGAGCCACCAACTTGCCATTTACCGTCTGAGACGCGATGATCGACGGAAAATGGCTTGAAGAAACATCCTTTGTAGCCTCCGTTAAGTCCAAAAACTGATCGGCAAGCTGCGGCGCCCAAACCACATCTGTCTGATAAACGTCGATATCAGCATTCCCTGCGGCCAACCATAATCGGTATTGGCTGAACTGTTCGCTACTTGATGGCGGCATGGAGACAATATGAACTTTGTTGCCTGTCGCCTTTTCAAATTTGGCAATCTGTTCCGTCAGAAATTGAATATTATTGCCGGTTGAATTTGCGGCAATCGAAATATCAGCTGCTTGGGCAAACGTGGTCACATAGCCGAATGCGACGCAGGCGATGAGTGCACCTTTTAAAGCCATCGTCCTTCTTTCCTCCCATCCACTCTACTGGCAGATTTCAAAAATCGAAAACGGTTTGGACCCTAAAAAGGTTACAGAAGCCCAGTTTACTGTCAAGTCGCAGTTTAGTAACAGTAGATTTCTGGGAGCGATAATGAATTTAGTTATTGAAAATCATCTTGTTATGGCGACACGATCAAAAAGATCGATTCCGCTTGGCTCACAGCAAAAACTGCGTCCTAGATTTTTCTTGAAAACGGTTTGACTCAGTCACACCTTTCGAAGAGGATGGAAAACCGCTTCTCCTTGTGCAATTGTGAATAAGGAGCAACTCGTTATAATCGGCTCGGCAAAGCTACCCTCTGAAAACCGATAGACCAATGAAACTTCGCGAATTCGCCAAACTTATTCGGCTCTCACCGACCACCGTCAGTCGCGCACTGAGCGGATATCCTGAAGTAGCCGAATCCACGCGTAAACGCGTAATCGCAGAGGCTGCAAGACTCGGATACCGACCCAACGTCAACGCAGTGCGTTTGGTGACGGGTCGAGCGGGCGCTGTCGGAGTGGTCATGGGACGCAACAGCGAGTTTCATTTCGCGGAATTCATGCGCGGGATGGCTGAGCGGCTTAGCCAGGACGAAGTTGATATTCTTGTCAGTCCTATTGCCAGTAACGGAACTGACGACGAGGTGGATATCTGTCGTCGTCTTGCGACCAGCCGACGGGTTGATGCCATTATTGTTACATCGCCAAAACCGAACGATGAAAGAATTCGTCTGCTCGATCAGCTCGGAATGCCATTTCTTGTCCACGGCCGTTCAGAAATCGAGATACCTCATGCTTGGCTTGATATAGACAATGACGGCGCGGTCTACCGCTCAACTGCACACCTGCTTGACCTTGGTCACAGTCGGATAGCGATGATCAATGGTCGATATGGTTTCACTTTTTCACTTCATCGGGATGCGGGATATCGCCGCGCGCTTGAAGAGAGAGGGGTCTCTTTCGATCCCGCTCTCGTGGAGCATTGTGATTTTACCGATGAAGCGGGCTATCGCATCGCACTGAAGTTGCTAGACTCCGAGTTGAGACCAACTGCATTTATTGCCGGTTCGATGATGTCAACCTTGGGTATTTATCGTGCTGCACGTTCAGTCGGATTGGAGATCGGGAAAGACATATCTGTAGTTGCCCATGATGATGTCATATCCTTCCTAAGCGCTGACAATATGGTTCCTTCACTGACCGCAACACGGTCTTCCATGCGCTTGGCAGGAAAAAGATGTGCGGACCTTGTGATGGAGATGCTGGACGGAAGGATCGCCACAGATATTCAAGAGTTGTGGCCGGTGGAACTGATTTTAAGGGAGTCCGCTACCCGCGCTCCCTATTGAGATGAGGAAATGGCGAATGAAGTCTGGGGAATGTCTCACCTTCTCCGAACACTTATGGGCGTGGCGCAGGGTGTCAGCCTTCACACCCTTAAGTTTTTGATCGCAAAATATTGCTATTGAGCACAAGGTAGGCGAGCAAACCGATAAGCAGCCCCCAGAATGCGCCGCCAATTCCAAAAAGCTTTATATTTGCAGCCGAGGCAAGGAACGTAATCACTGCCGCTTCTCGGGTTGATGGTTCAGACACTGCTCCAGCAAGACTGCCACCGATCGTGCCCAGCAAAGCGAGACCAGCAAGTGTCGTGATAAACGTGGAAGGGAAAGCCATAAACACGGCCGCAAGCGTTACGCCGAATATTCCGACGAGAATATAGAACAATCCAGCGGCAATCCCAGCGATCCAACGCTTCGACGGGTTTTCATGTGCCTCATTTCCTGTTGCAATCGCAGCGGTGATCGCCGCCAAGTTAAAGGCATGTGATCCGAATGGTGCCATGATAAGTGACCCGAGGCCTGTGACAGTGACGATAGGATCAGCACTTGTCTTAAAGCCGTCGTTTCTCAGAACAAGCATCCCAGGCACGTACTGGCCCGTAAGGGTGATGAGAAACAAGGGTAGCGCCATCGACAACGAAGCATTGAGCGAGAACACAGGCATCGTGAATATAGGGACAGCAAATTCCAGGCTCACTTCCGAAAAAGCAATCTTATCTTGTAAAACCAGAAATGATATTCCGACGATAAGAATACCGACCACTGCATAGCGTGGAATGATGCGTTTCAGGATTATATAGGATGCGATCAGTAAGGTAACCAAGACCGGATCCATGGTCGCACCCCCGAAAGCCCCAATTCCAAACTGCAAGAGAACGCCCGCGAGCAGTGCGGAGGCTATCGGCTGCGGAATTAAGCGAACGACCCGCTCAAAGTAGCCTGACAATCCAAGTACAATGAATGCGATTGCCGATAGGATGAATGCCCCTACTGCTTCACGATACGGGGTTGTCGCAAGGGCGGTAACTAGAAATGCTGCTGCCGGTGTTGACCAGGCCGTGATAATCGGCTCGCGAAAGCGCATGCTGAGATATATCCCTGTTATCCCAACACCTATCGAGACTGACCAGACCCAGGAAGCAGTGAGATCAGGGCTTAGGCCGGCAACCTTAGCGGCCTGAAACACAAGTATAAATGTCCCACCGTAATTGACGATCACCGAAACCAAACCGGCTATAATTGGATGAGGCAGATCGCGCAGACTGCTGGTGGATGTCGAAGCTGTGGACGGCAAGAGAATATCTCCGGAATTTTGGCATTTGCGAACAGGTTCACATTGACAGGTAACGGGTGATTGGTCTGATGTATCCATCCACTTTCTGTCTGAAGGACCATCCAATTGTTCAAGCATGCCCAGTTGGAAACTGTAAAAGCCTGGATCGCTCTGCCAGCAAATGCAGCGATGCCGCTGCATGCACGCATACAGCGTGCCATCCGGCAGTTGATTATCGACGGTGCCTTGTCCTCAGGTCGACCCCTTCCAGCGTCCCGCATGTTGGCGAAGTCGCTTCAAGTGTCGCGCGATACGGTCGAGGCAGCTTACACTCAGCTTCATGCTGAAGGTTTCATCGACCGGAGGGTTGGCAGCGGCAGCTTTGTTGCTGAGATGAGCGAATTGCTGTCTCATCAATGCTCTCAGAACCGCGTCGTGCCAACGCGTAACCCAGGAAAGCTAAGTAGACGTGGCAACGTCATGGCCCGCAATGGCGGCGTGCGAGAAGCATCATTTCCTCGCCCTTTTTCGCCGGGAGTGCCGGAAACTCGGGCATTTCCGTTAGCTCTTTGGGAACGATTAGAGCGGCAGGTGCGAAAAGAATATGGTGTGCAAACGCTTACGCATGGCGACCCGCAGGGGAGTGAACGTTTACGAAAAGCCGTTGCCGATTATGTCAATCTTGAGCGAGGCGCTCGAGCCACTGCAGAGCAAGTACTGATCTTAACTAGCTCTCAACAAGCTCTGTCACTTTGTGCAAATGTCTTATTCGATCCCGGCGATCGAATTTTCATCGAGGATCCTGCATATCACGGCGCCCGTAAAGCCTTTGAGGCAGCTGGACTTGAGTGCATGCCGGTCCGTGTCGATGAGAATGGGCTTGTCGTCGAGGAGATGCTTGGTTCGGATCTTCAGACCAAGGCAGTCTTTCTCACACCCTCCCATCAGTTTCCCACCGGGGCAACGTTATCCCTTGAACGACGATTGTCAATTATCGAATGGGCTCGGAAGAATCAGACCTGGGTTATTGAAGACGATTACGACAGCGAATTTCATTACGCGGGAAAACCAACTGCCTGCGTGCAGGGGTTGGACGCAGGCGAGCAGACAATTTATATAGGGACATTCACAAAGTCGCTTTTTCCAGGTTTGCGTATTGGCTACGTTGTTCTGCCACCAGCCTTGGTTCAACCGATGACATCCGCCCGAACGCTCTTTGATGGTCATTCAGCTTTAACATCACAATTAACACTCGCGCGTTTCATGGAAGGGGGCCATTTTGGGGCTTATGTCCGCACAATGCGTATCCTTTACGCAAAACGTCTCAGCATCCTGACCGATCTCATTTCCCAGCACCTGTCAGAGTATCTGACCACAAATGTTCCAACAGGCGGCCTGCAATTGGCTTGCACACTCACCGGCCGCCTTTCTGAAGCGTCGTTGATTGAGGCCGGCCGTCGCGCTGGTATCGATCTTTTGGGGCTGTCGCACTTATACATGTGCGATCGCCCTCCAGCAGGTATATTAATGGGCTTTGCGGCCTATACCCCCGGGGAACTCGAAGCAGCCGTGAAGAAGCTGGCGATCTCTATTGAAGATTTGACAGTGAACCGCATTCAAGGTCTGAAGTGAGCAGAAATTGGTCTGCCATTGCAGTTAAAATTGGCGGGGAAGTGCGGACCAAATAGGCAATATAATGAGGCCTGCATAACGTCGACTTGCCAGCGAGTTTTCCTATGGAAGTGTCTTATGATGGTTGTCTCACTGATGAAGACATCAAGCGGTTTGGGAATGATCCTGCGGCTAGGTTCCGTGAAAATCTTCAGGAACTGCAAGAAAGAATTCTGGTGTGCGCTCAAAGCAACTCTCGCCAGTTACAGGAAGTTCGACTTCTCCCTGTGACAAAAACTGTCCCTGGTCATATTTTGCGGTTCGGATTTGCCGCAGGTATCAGGGCTTTTGGGGAAAACAAGATTCAGGAAGCACTGCAAAAGCAAGACATTCTGTCCGATCTTGATATTGATTGGACAGTTATTGGTCACCTTCAATCAAATAAGGCCAAGCATCTGATCCGGTTCGCATCTGAGTTCCACGCGCTCGATAGCCTGAAATTGGCGCATGAACTCAATCGCCGACTAACCGCCTCCAACCGCGCGCTTAAAGTGTACATCCAGGTCAATACATCAGGAGAGCCGAGCAAGTATGGTCTCCAACCAGATGAGCTTTTACCTTTTCTCGAGCGACTTCACGAATATCCTCAGCTTAAGCCTCAAGGCCTCATGACGCTTGCAGTCTTCGATCCAGATCGTGTTCGCGTCCGGGAATGTTTTCGGCGCCTTCGTCTCCTGCGCGATAACGCCATTTCGATACATAAAGAGATTAAAGGGCTTTCGATGGGGATGAGCGGCGACTTTGAAATCGCGATTGCAGAAGGTGCGACCGTGGTGCGCATAGGCCAAGCCATTTTCGGAACCAGACCCTCTGGAGCCGCGGTCTACTGGCCTGGGTATGTGGGTTCTCCCAGCTAACAAAACAACAACAAGACTGGCGGTAGAATCTGTCCGCATCGCCCGACAAAACCCGGAAAACTCACGCTTAGCAGCGAGCGCGTCCCTCTCATCGATGGAAAGTCTTACGAAAACATCCCTTAAGTGAGGTGAAGATCAGAGCCCTCACCCCATATTCGTTCGGCTCGAGTGACAAAGGGTCCGTTTTGGTCGATGTGTCTGATATTGCATCGAACAAGAATTCTCCGGCATCAAAGATCAGACGTCGTCGATGCTAGATTTCGATGCTTTCAATTGATAGGTCGCGACGCCTTGCGGATAGGATCAGGCAAATTTTTAAACCCGGCTGAGACTTTGGGCCTCATGGCCAGCCCGTCTGGATCGGGGCTGACCATTTGAGCCTTAGCAACATCTAAAGCCGCCTTTTCCCCCATAGCGTACTTCCTGGCGCTCCCGGAAGAACTCAGCATAACTCATTGGCGTAGTTTCAGGATGGTTCTCCGTAAAATGTCGAACATAATTGTCATAGTCTGGTACGCCGATCATCAGCCTTGCCGTTTGGCATAAGCATTTTCCTGCTCGTAGCATTGTGTCAAACATGAATGTGTCCTTTCGGGAATTTCGTTGCATCAATGCTGATGTGCCAGCTGTGCCTCCCAATTTTCTGGTAGCCGCTCATTTGGGACTTCACGAATGCTCGGCTCTTTTTTGCGCCACGCAATCATCGCCGTCTTCACCGAGAAGACTGCAAGCACAATAACAACAATCATAAAGAATGCTGTTAACGTGCCATTGATATAGTTGGCGAGCGCGTCGTGAGGGGTTTTAGCGTTACGTGCGGCTGCAAAGAAACCAATCTTCTCACTGAAGATTTTCTGCCAACCCGCAGTCATCGTGCAGATAAACAGCCAGATCGCCGGAAGGAGAGCCACAAAGACGTAACGCTCGCGTTTCATTTTTACCAGTACCACCGCACAGAGCATCAACGCCATCCCGGCCAGCATCTGATTTGCGATGCCAAATAGCGGCCATAACGTATAGATCCCACCCTTTGGATCGATCGCGCCCTGATAAACAAAATATCCCCAGCACAAGACAACCAACGCTGTCGCAAGGACATTGGCATACAGACTGTCAGTTCGGCGCAGATTTGGGTTCATCATTCCCAAGAGGTCTTGCAGCATAAAACGCGCAGATCTTGTCCCCGCATCGACTGCCGTTAGGATGAACAGAGCTTCAAACAGGATCGCAAAATGGTACCAAAATGACATATTCAGCCAGCTGCCAAGCGCATTGTGAAGAATATGCGCGATCCCTACAGCAAGGGTGGGTGCACCGCCTGCCTTGGCGACGATCGATGTTTCGCCGACATCCTGGGCGATAGCCTGCAGCGCCTCAGGCGTGATATGAAATCCCCAATTGCTGACCACTGTGGCTGCCGATTGTAGAACGTCTTGTGTACCTGCCGGCGCCAGGACGGCCAAAGGCGTATTCATTGCAAAGTAAATGCCAGGATTGATTACGCAGGCGCCAATCAAGGCCATGATGGCGACAAAGGATTCCATCAGCATGCCGCCGTAGCCAATGTAACAACTCTGGTCCTCGTTCGCCAACATCTTGGGCGTGGTTCCCGATGATATCAGCGCGTGGAAACCCGAGACAGCACCGCAGGCAATGGTGATGAAGAGAAATGGAAAGATGTCGCCGCTCCACACGGGACCAGTTCCGTCCGTGAAACGTGTTAAGGCCGGCATTTCAAGGACTGGACGTAGAATAACTATTCCCACCGCCAGAGCGATAATCGTGCCAATCTTCAGAAAAGTCGACAGATAGTCTCGGGGTGCTAAAAGCAGCCACACGGGCAAAACAGCCGCAACGAAACCATAAACGATGATAATTCCGGTAAGCGTCGTCGCTTCAAAAGTGAACCAGGATGCATAGGCGCTGTCTTTGATCCAGCCTCCAGAAACGATTGCGAAAAGCAATAAAACAACGCCGATAAGGGAGACTTCGCCGACCCGACCCGGCCGGAGGTAGCGAAGATAAATCCCCATGAAAAGGGCGAGCGGGATGGTGAAACCGACAGTATAGGTCCCCCACGGGCTTTCAGCGAGCGCCTTCACCACGACCATGGCAAGTACACCCAATATGATGATCATGATCATGAAACAGGCAACAAGCGCAATGACGCCTGCGACATTTCCCATCTCTTCGCGGACCAGCTCGCCGAGCGATCGGCCATCACGCCGGGTGGATATGAACAGGATCATAAAGTCTTGCACGGCACCGGCCAGTACACAGCCCGCCAGAATCCACAGCATTCCGGGCAGATAGCCCATTTGCGCGGCTAAAACCGGGCCGACCAAAGGTCCCGCGCCAGCAATTGCCGCGAAATGGTGTCCATAAAGAATATGCTTATCGGTGGGGACATAATCGAGCCCGTCATTATGCCTGAATGCAGGCGTCATGCGTGTCGAATCCGCCCGCAGCACCGAATTGAGGATAAAAATGCCGTAAAGCCTGTAGGCGATGAAGTAGATGCATACAGCGGCGATAACGATCCACATTGCATTAATCGGTTCATCGCGGTTGAGCGCGATAAACCCTAACGAGAATGCACCGACGATTGCAATGACGGCGAGAATAAAAATGGTTAAAGCTGATTTCGGTCTTGAGGTTTGCATGCGTGTCCTCGTTCAAAAACAGAGAAAGCCCGACCACCCCAAACCTGAAAGACAAGATAATATTTGTCAATCAAACGTCGTCGTCACGACAACAACCTTGGGCGAAAGCCGGTCAAACTTCAAAATCCGTAAGCGCAGTAGAGGTTTTTTCAGTCAGCAAGACCGATGTTCGCTAACCGGCGCTCGATGCAACAGCAGACTTGATTGCAATAATTGAAACCTCTATGAAACCAGTACTTTTGCGAGACACTTGGCTGGCGTGAACCCTCGTCGTCAGTTAAACCAACATTGAGATAGCGATGACCCTTTATCAAGATTACCTGGCTGAGATCAAAAGCAGAGAACCTCAGGGCCTTGCCCCCAAGCCAATTGACGACGGCGGGCTCATTGCTGAAATCATTACTTTGATCGAAGATACTGGAAACGCACTTCGTCCAGAAGCTTTGAAATTCTTCATATACAACACCTTGCCGGGCACCACGAGCGCCGCAGGCGTCAAGGCAGCCTTCTTGAAGAAGATCATCCAGGGCGCATCAGTTGTTGAAGAGATATCGCCACAATTTGCACTGGAACTGCTCTCGCATATGAAGGGCGGCCCCTCCATTGAAGTGCTTCTTGATATCGCACTGAGCGATGGCGACGCTATGGCTCAGGCGGCCGGTGAAATCCTTAAAACCCAGGTATTCCTCTACGACGCAGATATGTTCCGTCTTCGTGACGCATTTCAGGCTGGAAACTTGATCGCAAAAGACGTGCTCGAAAGCTACGCGAAGGCTGAGTTTTTCACGAAGCTTCCCGATGTCGATGATGAAATCAAGGTCGTAACTTTTGTTGCCGCCGAAGGCGATATCTCAACTGACTTGCTCTCACCAGGAAATCAGGCGCATTCGCGCTCGGATCGTCAGTTGCATGGACAGTGCATGATCACGCCTGAAGCGCAGGCAGAAATCGTTGCACTGCAAAAGCAGCATCCCGACAAGCGCGTCATGATGATTGCTGAAAAAGGCACGATGGGTGTCGGATCTTCGCGCATGTCCGGCGTTAACAATGTCGCTCTTTGGACAGGCAAGCAGGCAAGCCCTTATGTGCCTTTCGTCAATTTTGCACCGATCGTCGCTGGAACCAACGGGATCTCGCCGATTTTTGCAACGACTGTCGATGTAACTGGCGGTATTGGGCTCAATCTGAAGAATTGGACCAAAAAGCTCGGCGAAGATGGCAAGCCTATCCTCAACAATGATGGAAATCCCATCCTCGAGCAGCAATACGCGGTCGATACAGGAACTGTGCTCAGCATCGATGCCAAAAACAAGAAGCTGCGCGATGAGGCTGGCAATGAGCTTGTTGATATTGCTTCTGCATTCACTCCCCAGAAGATGGAGTTCATGAAGGCTGGCAGTTCCTATGCCATCGTCTTTGGCAAAAAACTCCAGACGTTTGCGGCCCAGACGCTTGGCATACCGGTCACACCGGTCTTTGCACCCAACAAGGAAATCACCATTGAAGGCCAAGGCCTGACAGCCGTAGAAAAGATATTCAACCGCAACGCGGTCGGAGTTACCCCTGGCAAGGTTCTGCACGCGGGTTCGGACGTACGCGTGAAAGTGAATATTGTTGGCTCTCAGGATACAACCGGCCTGATGACCGCTCAGGAACTTGAAGCGATGGCGGCGACGGTGATTTCACCGCTGGTCGACGGCGCTTATCAGTCTGGCTGTCACACTGCATCCGTTTGGGATAAAAAGGCACAGGCCAATATTCCTAAGTTGATGAGCTTCATGAATAATTTCGGCCTCATCACCGCCCGCGATCCAAAGGGCGTTTATCATTCCATGACCGATGTCATCCATAAAGTCCTCAACGACATCACCGTTGACGACTGGGCGATTATCATCGGCGGGGACAGCCATACACGCATGTCAAAGGGCGTGGCTTTCGGCGCAGATTCCGGAACGGTGGCCCTTGCGCTGGCAACGGGCGAAGCAACAATGCCGATCCCGCAATCCGTGAAAGTCACGTTCAAGGGCTCGATGCAGCCACACATGGATTTCCGTGATGTGGTTCATGCGACGCAGGCTCAGATGCTTAAGCAGTGTGGCGACAATGTCTTCCAGGGTCGCATTATCGAAGTCCACATCGGGACACTGCTAGCGGACCAGGCGTTTACCTTCACTGACTGGACGGCAGAGATGAAGGCAAAGGCCTCTATCTGCATCTCTGAAGATGAAACCCTTATCGAGTCGCTGGAAATTGCAAAATCCCGCATTCAGATCATGATCGATAAGGGGATGGAGAACGCGGCTCACACGTTGCAGGGACTGATCTCCAAGGCGAATGCGCGCATTGATGAAATCCGCTCGGGCAAAAAGCCGGCTTTGGCGCCAGACAATGATGCGAAATATTTCGCTGAAGTCGTCGTGGATCTCGATCTGATTGACGAACCGATGATCGCGGATCCGGACGTTAATAATGCCGATGTTTCAAAGCGCTATACCCACGATACCATTCGCCCGGTATCCTATTATGGCGGAACGAAGAAAGTTGACCTTGGTTTTGTCGGCTCTTGCATGGTGCACAAAGGCGATATGAAAATTGTCGCCCAGATGCTCCGAAACATCGAAAAGGCCGAAGGCAAGGTCGAGTTCAACGCACCATTGGTTGTTGCAGCTCCGACCTATAACATTATCGACGAACTCAAAGAGGAAGGCGATTGGGAAATATTGCAGCGCTACTCCGGCTTCGAATTCGACGATCAGATGCCAAAGAATGCAGCACGCACAGTTTATGAGAACATTCTCTATCTAGAACGGCCGGGTTGCAATCTTTGCATGGGGAACCAGGAAAAGGCCGAAAGGGGCGACACTGTACTTGCGACGTCGACACGACTCTTCCAGGGTCGCGTTGTTGAAGATACAACAGAGAAGAAGGGGGAATCCCTTCTCGCGTCAACACCGGTCGTTGTGCTTTCAGCAATCCTTGGCCGCACGCCAAGTCCTGAAGAGTACAAGGCTGCGGTCGAAGGCATCGATCTGACAAAGTTTACGCCGCCAAAAACACCATTGCTGGACTCTCTCTCCGTCCACTACTAAGCATTCCGATCTCATTTATCATGCCCTCCCCCACTTTAATTGCATTCACGCAGTTAAAGTGGGGCTAAATACACGTGGGCAAGACAACGAGATAATTCTTTTTTTTAAATGGTGAAGCCATTTGCAGCGCTTGCCTCACTTCGTCAGTATGGCGCCAAAGGCTTCGAACCAGTAACTGAACCGACTAATTCCACGTGCGACCTCAGCCGGCCAGCTCGGCGGCGTTACCAACTCCAATGGGTTGCTCTTCGGCATTCCCGGCAATGCACCGTCGGCGTATCTCGCGCCGAGGATCAAGGAGCTGGTAGCATATTACCTTAGAGAAGCAGACTTGGTAAGCGTTATGCCGCCAATAGGCGCTTTCGAGAGCTGCAAGTCACCGCCTGTTAGCGTTTCCAGTTGTTGGGCGGTAACTGCCAAGTCCGAAAAGTTTTGTTTTCCCATAGTGCCCGATACAGCGGTCTCGACCGGCGCTCGCATTGCTGCGAGCCTCTTCAAGCTCTGCAGCCGGGGTCTCGACCTTTATAGATACCTCCTGAGCGGCTTTGCCGTGAGGTTCGGCCACGCGCCGCTGAATAACATCGTTTGTCATCTGCCTTGATGCATTCTGGCGATGCGAATTTAAAACAACTGCTGGATAAGCGAAGTCTGTGATCGCCCCTTAGCTAGCACTTGTACGAACGATTCATGTTTGGCATTTTTCAAAACTTGTATGACCAACCTTGGAGGGAGAGTGGATGGAAGAAATGGTGGAAGGAACTAGAGTACATACAAGGCGAAACGGCACCTTTGTTGCGGAGGTAGTGGTAAACCGACGAGTGGTATGGCGACGACAGGGCTATAGATCTCAACAAGAAGCACAGGCGGAAGCTGACCGAAAGTGGACAGATATCAAGCGCAACCGCTGAATCTGATCAACCTAAAGCAATTCAAGTCCCTTGTAGTGGCTTGAGCCTCACTCAAGGGCGGCGCTGTGATCAATCTTCTCCCATTCCGATAGATCAATGATTAGCCCACCAGGCGCAAAGTGATTGGCCATATCCAACCAAATCGACGTCGCACTCGCTCTTGCAAGCGTGACCTGATTACCGTGATTGAACCATTTTCGCATCGTCGCGTTCTTAAAAAGGGCAGGTTCAGCGCGAAAGGGAAGTCATTTGAAACACGCCTCTGTTACTGAAAAAAGAAAACTGAGAGAAGCTTTCCCTTACTGGCAGAAAACCCCGAATATTAGCGTGCGTTCAAAGCGCTATCCTACACGCCGACATTACGATGTGGTTGTGGTTGGTGGGGGCATCAGCGGCGCCCTCGTCGCCCATGCGTTAATCGATGGGAAGCGAACGATTGCCGTAATCGATCGCCAAAAGCCTGTGCTTGGAAGCACGATCGCAAGCACAGCCATGCTTCAGCACGAGATCGACGTTCCGCTTTATAAGTTAAAGAAAATGATCAAGGCTGAAGATGCAGAGCGGGTTTGGCTCCGATCTGCCGCCGGCGTCAAAGGGCTCATAGAGCTCGTCAAAAATCTTGATATTTCCTGTAGTATGCAACCCAAGAAAGCCCTTTACCTTGCAGGCGACGACTACGGGTCGCGAGCACTGATTTCTGAAGTGGAAGCGCGAAAGGCTATCGGTCTTGATGCTACACTGCTTGATCGTACTGCGCTTATGCGCAGATTTGGCGTTGATCGAGAGGCCGCAATAAAAAGCAATATTTCTGCTTCGGCCAATCCCGCTCAACTGGCAGCGGGGATTTTGCGGGTTTGCCAAAGACAGGGTGTGGAGATTATCTCGGACACTGAGATTACCGACTTTGTCGAGATCAATGAAAAGGTCGCGCTCGCAACTTCCATGGGAAACGTCCTCAGTACCTCGCATGTGGTGTTTTGCACCGGTTACGAGTTCCTAAAATCGCTGGCCAATAAAGAACACCAGATTATATCAACCTGGGCGATCGCCAGCCGACAGGCCGCCAAGGCGCCGGAATGGCTGCGGGACTACCTGGTCTGGGAAGCCTCCGATCCCTATCTCTATTTCCGTAGCGGTCCCGATGGCAGGATTATTGCAGGTGGCGAAGATGAACCGTCAGACGACGCATTCGAAGATGAGAAAAAGCGCTCTCAGAAGAGTTCAACGATTGCAAAAAAAGTCGGAGCTTTGCTGGGATTTGACATGGGAAAACCCGATTACAGCTGGTCGGCAGCTTTCGGTTCAACGAAGCTCGGAACACCGATGATCGGAGCGGTACCAGGTCATGCTAACGTCTATTCAGCAATGGGATATGGCGGAAACGGGATCACATTCAGCAAAATAGCCTCAGAGATTATTGCTTCGATGCTTGCAGGCAAGGACGACCCAGATGCCGATGTCTTTGCTTTTAGATGAGTTTTTTTAAAGGAAAACCCATTCCTGACCGTCCCAATGACGACTATTGGAACTATTTTTGTGACAATAAGTTAGTCTTCAGATGTGTTTGCCCGTCTAATGGTAAAGCGCCGAGACACAAGTGTTGAATTTTATCCCGCAACGTGAAGTCAGACCCAACTGCAGGGGAATGAAGAGCATGAATTCTAAAAGCACCGATCCACTCACCCAGGATGAAGATATCAAGTTTCTGGCGGAAAATACCGACCTTTCGCCCCTGCAAGCAAAAGATCTGATCGAAAAACATGGTCGTGATCGCAAGGTACTCCTTGAGGAAGCCAAAAAATTCAAAGCAGAGAGCTAATCAGTTCCCTTTTTTTGGCAGCAGCCTTCATAACAGTTTTTACTGACTGGTTCCCACATGAAGGAGCCATTTCAACGTGATGCGTTCACCTTCGTCTAGCAGGGGTGCAACGAGACGCTGCTTTGATGCAAGCTCAGCCTCGTCATGCAAAAGATCGTCTTCCCACTGTTTTAGAACCAAGGGATGAATATATGAGCTTCGGCAGACCGCTCTGGTATTGCAAAGTTGCTGCGCGATTTTGTCGATCTCACAGTTAAGCATCTTTTTGCGTGCCGCGGTCGTCGCCGGTCGCTCCAAAGCGATCAATCCTTTAAAGGCAGAGGATGTGGCAGCCCATGTTCTGAAATGCTTGGAGGTAAACTCGGCGTGGGTTGCATTGCGCAAATATGCGTTGATGTCTTGCGATGATATTGCGTGACGCTGTCCAGCCTCGTCAAAGTATTGAAATAACTGTTGTCCGGGCAGTTCTTGCAAGGAACGAATGATCTTCGAAATCCTTCTATCTGAGATTTTCAAATTCCAGTCCTTGCCGGATTTCCCTTTGAATATAAGACGCAACTCACCGCTTTCTTCTCGAAGATGGCGGTTGCGCAAAGTGGTCACTCCAAAGCTTTTATTGTTACGCGCATAGTCGATATTTCCAACGCGCAGCAATAGCCGATCCATCAACCAAATGACGGTTGCAATGACCTTGTCGCGGCTAAATGCGCGTCGCCGCATATCCTTATCTACTCGTCGACGCAAATCACTGAGACCGCTTGCAAAACCGGCAAGATTTGCGAATTTTGAGTTTCCCCGCATAAGGGTCCAATCCGCGTGATAGCGATATTGCTTTCGACCCCTAACGTCGCGCCCCGTCGCCTGAATATGACCTCTTGGATTTTGACAAATCCAAACATCCTTCCATGCGGGTGGGATGACTATTTTTGCGATACGCTCCTTGTCTTCAAACGAGAGAGCTGCACCTTTTGCGTTTAAATATTGAAACCCCTTGCCTCTTTTCAGGCGTCGAATGCCAGGTTCTTCGTCACTCACATAGACCAGTTCGCCCAGCGATAACATTTCTTCGTGCTCCGACGGCGGAGAAGTTCTCTCTAACAAATTTCACCTCACCAAGGCAGCTGCGCTCAGACTGTCGCCACTAACTCTCGAGAGGCGTTGGAGGTTCCTCAGAGTCATCGAAATGCGGAACCAAGCCCCGTTTTATGAGTTCACTTGGCGAGTGAGAAGGAGCAAGGTTGTGCCGAATGCTTTTTGGAAAGGCTATCTCAAGCTGTCGTTGGTGACTTGTGCCGTCGAACTGCGGCCAGCAACGAGCGAGAGTGAGAGAGTTCGATTTCACACCTTGAACGAGAAAACCGGCAATCGTGTGATAAGCCGTTACATTGATCAGGTCACAAAAAAGCCCGTGCGCGACGAGGATCAGGCTAAAGGCTATGAGAAGGCTGAGGGCGGATATATTATTCTCGATGATGATGAGTTGGAGCAGGTGGCGCTCGAGAGTACGAAAACCATTGATATCGATAAATTCGTGCCCCAGGACCGTATCGGGTGGATTTGGTATGATAAACCGCATTTCCTCACGCCCGCCGACAAAATTGGTGCCGAAGCTTTCGCGGTTATTCGTGAAGCCATGCACCAATCAGCCGTCTATGGCGTCGCGCGCTTGGTTATGTATCGGCGTGAACGTGCTGTATTATTAGAACCGCGTGAGCGTGGCATTGTGCTCTGGACACTTCGATATGGCGATGAAGTTCGAGATAAGCAGGAATACTTCGCTAAGATCGAAGACAAGGATCCGGAAAAGAAAATGTTTTCAATGGTCCGGAAATTAATTAAGGCCAATACCGAGGAATGGAACGGCGATGTTTTGCAGGACCCGGTTCAAAAAAACCTCAAGCGGATGATCGCCAACAAAAAGAAGAAAAAGAAAAACGTTCCTTCTACAAAGAAGGAGGACGCCTCCCCTAAAAGCGATGGCAAGGTGGTCAATATAATGGATGCTTTGCGTAAGAGCCTTGCAAAAGAAACCAAAGGATAATTGGGCGCGCAATTGCCCGTTAGACGGACCAGGCTCCCAAAAGAGGCTCCACGTTGTGAGGAAAATTCTAAGGTTGAAATAGATTAAAGTGACTAGCCAGATTCTCAGCTTGCCTTTTTTGTCGTGGATTTCTTGGAGGTTGATCGCGACTTCTCATTTCCACTCTTAAGGCCAGCGCTCTTGCGCAGTGCCTCCTTAAGATCAATAACAGTAGCTGATTTTGGCTCGGCAGGTTTCTTGAACGGTTTACCTGCCATCTTAGCCTTAATAAGTTCTGCCAGGGCAGCATCGTAGCGATCATCGAAGGTGCCGGGGTCAAATTCTCCTAGTTTCGTCTTTATAATGTGGCCAGCAAGTTCAAGCATTTCCTTATCAAACTTGAAGGTTCCGAGATCTGAAAATGCGTCCCGCGCGGACCGCACTTCGTAATCGAAGTTGAGTGTGGTTGCGACAAGCCCATCGTCATATGGACGGATCAGTAACTTTCTTGCCCGCCGGAAAAGGACTGCTTCGGCGACAGCTGCAACCTTTTCTGTACGCATACCCTCGCGGATTAGCGCGAAAGCCTCGTCGTCGTCGGTGGGAGCGAGATAATAGGGACGATCCAGATAAATATCGTCAATCGCATCGCATTTTACGAAATTGAGCACATTCAGCGTTTTATCGTTCTCAGGAAGTGCCGTCGCAATCTCTTCATCATCGAAGCTGACATAGTTTCCTGAGGATACTTCGTATCCCTTGATTTGCTCATCACGTGGCACAGGCTTCCCGGTGTCACTATCCACGAACTCACGGTTCAGTCTGTTCCCGGTCTTGCGATTGACCAGGTGAAAGGACACTCGGTCTGAAGTTGAAACCGCGGTGAAAAGCGCAACGGGGCATAAGAGCTGATCGACTTTTAGCTGGCCTTTCCAGTTTGCACGAGGCGACATCATTCAAGCTCCGTCTTCATGAGAGGACATATTGCGTGTTTTGCCGAGATACCGGGCGTATAGGAACCCACACGCGACCAACAAGGGAAGCCCAAGCAACACAATCCAGATAAAAAGCGCTCCCATTTTAAACTCCTCGATGTGACGGGGAAGTTTCGATTTAACCTTTATACCGCGTGATGGTTCCAGAACTCGGCCATTTCTGCTGAACAAAAGGGCCGCGTGGGCGCTTGATGCCCAAAACAACAATCTGTTCCAATGGCAAGGCACTGCGTATGGCGTCTACCGCACCAAACCGACCATTTTCAGCTCTTTGGGAACGAAATCGGGCCACAGGCGTTTTGTACCAATTCTCGTATCGGGACGGTTACAATGCAAAATATCGACAGCAAAGACAGGCTGATCCTCGCTCTGGCTTCACTTTTGCGGGCTGAGCGAGAAACGCGCGGCGCGCTGGAAGCTGCACTTGAAAACGATGATGTTTCGCCCGAGACCTTGCGCGCTATCCTGTCTGATCCGGTTCCGGTCATTACACAGGACGATGTCGATTTTGCCGAGAAATTTGCGATGTCGAGGTATTTTTCCGATCTCAACCTTAAAGCGCCACGCGCCTTGACAGAAAAAGAGACCCAATAGCGACGTCGAGGAGTAGAGAATGCGCTTGTCTTAACCAGTTTCACTCCACCGATTCTCGATGCTGTTGCAGTCCACAAAAATCAAGCTAGTCTATATCGAGCTCAATGACTTCAAAGTTTTGCATCAGTCATAGCTGTATCTTATTCATTATGATTTGTTTTCTTTGGGGAGAAACAGGTGAGCGAAAAGGAAAATTTGAAGGCTGCTTCAATTAGCTCGATATTGGAAGCAACAACGCCTGAGAACAAAGACATCACTCGATCTCAAGCCTGCAAAAAATTGATGGAAACCATTGACTGGTCCACAAGCCCTCTCGGCCCAGTTGAACAATGGTCGCCAGAATTACGCACAACGCTTGACATGATACTTCCTGCTCACGCCCAGATCGTCATTTTCTGGGGGCCGGAGTTCATAGCTCTCTATAATGACGCCTACAGTCCGACGATTGGCAACAAACACCCTCACGCTTTTGGTCGCCCGGCCCGAGAGAACTGGTCGGAATTGTGGGACGATCTTGGCCCATTGCTTGAGAATGTGATTGCGACCGGCGAGACATTCTCCGCGGAGAACAGAGCGTTTTATATTGAGCGATTTGGTTATCCCGAGACGGTCTATTTCGACATTTCCTACTCCCCAATCCAGGTATCAGAGAACGGGCCCATGGGAGTGCTTTGCATTGTGAACGAGACGACTAAAAAAGTCGTTGCAGAACGCCAGCTGGCGGAAAACCAGCAGCGACTGGAATTGGTTTTCTCCCAGACCGATGCCGGTATTGCCTTAAGTGATCGCTCGGGCCGCTTCATCAAGATCAATCCGCGCCTTTCGGAGATATCAGGATTCCATCATGAAACTCTCTTAGAGACCGGCCTCTCCAAATTGCTGGTTCCTGCAGACAGGCAAGAGTACAATGCTGCACTTGAACGGCTTTTTTCATCGGGTGAAAGCTTCGTTCATGTGTTCAACCTTACCCAAGATGGCGGGCGTACATTGCCGGTCAGTTGTTCTGCGAGCCCGGTACGCGACGTTAAAGGCACGATCACCCACGCGGTCTGGACTATCCTTGATGTGAGTGAACAGTTGCGGGCGCAAGCCTTGGAAAGCCAATTGGCAGCAATCGTTTCTTCGTCGCATGATGCCATTTTGAGTACCGACCTTGAAATGCGCATCACGAGTTGGAACGAGGGTGCGCAGCGACTTTACGGTTACACGGCTGAAGAGGTGATTGGAAAAAAAGTGACTATGCTTTTACCACCCGACCGATTGACCGAAGAAAACGATATCATTGGGCAAATCTCAAGCGGATCTCGCGTTGCTCCGCACGAGACTGTTCGTCTTCACAAGGACGGAACGCGATTGGACGTGCAGTTGACTGTTTCTCCTGTCCGCGACGGCGAAGGGAAGATTGTCGGCGCGTCAAAGACTGCCCACGACATAAGTGACAAGCGCAAAGCACGGGAACTGCAGCAGGCTATCCTGCTCGAAATGAAGCACCGTGTTAAAAATGTGTTGGCTACTGTCCAGGCACTTGCACGGCAAACATTTCGCAATGATGGCCATAAGGCGGCGTATGAAACGTTCGAGGCCCGTCTTGCAGCAATGGCGAGAACCCACGACATTCTTGCGGCTGACGGCTGGCAGGCAGCCAAGCTGAATGACATTATTGAGCAGGCATTACTGCCGTTTGGCGCAAATAATTTCAAAGTTGATGGCCCATCAGTTATAGTTTCATCACGCGCTGCCATGGCCTTCTCGCTGGGGTTGCACGAACTTGCCACCAATGCGTCGAAATACGGAGCTCTTTCTGTTTCGGGCGGCCGGGTTATCGTCAACTGGAACGTCGATCATCAGCAACAGCGCCTGCATTTCGCATGGACTGAACTAGACGGTCCAACCGTTATGAAACCTAAAGACGTAGGATTTGGCACGAAACTCATCCAAGGCGTATTGGCCGCGGAAATCGATGGCATCGTCGAACTAAACTACAATGCTCAAGGTTTTGTCTGCTCCATCTCGACAGCTCTTAGCAAAATTTCACAAATCGATTAACGCAGCCTACACGAGAAACGTTGCTGGCCAAGATTTGGGCACTGCTTTGTTGATGAACTGCAGTTTCTAAAATGCTAACTGGTTAGATCAAGACGAGCACTGCAACGGTGCTCGCTCAAGATTCCCGACGTCAGTTAGAAATCTTTTTTGAAAAATAACTATGGATGAGAGAAACATTTTTGATCCTTCGGGGTTTGGTGGCTGCCGGCAAGTATGATGCCTGCGGATAATGCTGACCAAGCTTGTAAGGAGAAGTTCCCATGGCCAGAACGAAAGAACGTAATCTTGAGGATCTCTTCTATGATACGCTCAAAGACATCTATTATGCGGAAAAGAAAATCCTGAAGACGCTTCCTAAAATGGCTCGCGCTGCTGCAGATGAAAAACTGAAACTTGCTTTCGAAAAGCACCGCGAGCAAACGGAAACGCATGTCGAACGCTTACAGCAAGTCTTCGAGATGCTTGGCAAACGCGCGCAGGGCAAAACTTGTGATGCAATTGAAGGGATTATCGCAGAAGGTGAAGAAATCATAGAGGAATTCTCAGATAGTCCTGCGCTGGACGCGGGGCTTATTTCTTCAGCTCAGGCGGTTGAACACTATGAGATTACTCGCTACGGCACACTGAAGCGCTGGGCAGAGACTTTGGGCTACAAGGATGCTGCTAAGCTCCTTGATGCCACTTTGCAGGAGGAAGGTCAGACCGATAAGGATCTGACGGGCCTTGCTGAGACTTCGGCGAATAGGACAGCTCAAGCTGCATAAGCTAAGAGATGGCAAACATCGGATCGGATGGGGACCATCTGATCCGATCTGTTCCAATTGCTCTTGCAAGGTGGTTGGGTGGACCGATACCGCCTACTTTATATAGACGCGCATGCAAGGAAAATAGTCATGGTTTGCGTTGCAGGACTTTTCGACAACTATGATGAAGCTGCTAACGCGGTGCACGCGCTCGCAGAGGCCGGTATTGCAGAAGAGGATACTTGTCTTTTAACGAACAACTTCTCGCAGTGTCCAGGAGAGGTGGCTCAGGACGTCAACTCTAGTTCAGCGCATGAGACCACTTCAGGATCTCTATCAACTCAGTTAGCTGCGGGCCAGAAATGCAATACACTCTCCGCTGTTGGACTTGTCGTACTCCCAGGGATCGGCCAAATTGCAGCCTACGGCTTTCTGACGGCTTCGCTCGCTAGTCTGGCTGGCGCATTCAGCGCTGAGACCGCGTCAGCCAACCTGGTGGATACTCTCCTGCAAAATGGAATATCCGAACGAAGCGCGAACACTGTGTGTGAGGCGTTGCGTCGTGGAAGCACATTGGTCCTCGTGAAATGTAGTGAAAAAGAACAAAAGATTGCCGAAGCAACCCTTGATGATTGGGCTCGAATTAACATTGATGCACGCCGTGATAGTTATATTGCAGAGGGATTGACGTTGTTCGACCATTTAAAACCAGCCATGAGCACTGATGAACTCCAGCGGGATCAACGCCTGAGAATGCAGGCTTACGAAAAAATTCCTCCGCAGAGCCGATTATAAGGTCTCTTAAGTGCTTGGCCGAATTTCAGGCTCGTGCTTGCTACTAAAAACAGGTCGTTTCTCTCACGTACCATCGAGTTCTTACCGAGTATATAGGGCGCAGAGCAGGGCTTTTGACGCTTTTCTTCAACGAACTCGTCCTACGCTCCCCGATTGCGAAAATCTTCCTTTTCGTCCTTTAACCACCAGCCGCTGGCCTTCGATCTTCACAAGTTTGCACATTCACGCCGACGGGTTCATTGTTGCGCTTAAGCACAGGAAACAACGCGGCGGTTGAATTTATCAGATTCCTAATACCGCTCATCGAGTTTTAATCGTGAACTCTATTACAGTCGGAATGAGGAACAACGTTGCTCTCGTATTGTTAGGCGCAGGTCACACGAGATGTGACGGTCACACCTAAAAGTTGGGAAGGAACCGAAAAATGGCCCAGAACCATAAACAGGGCGGAAGTCACGAACAGCACGTAAAGGCCGGTCAGCAGAGCCACAAAAATTCTTAACTACCTAGGGGCAGCTTATGCTGCCCCAAACCGGACATGCTTCCGGAAAGGCTAAAGCAATGTTTTGCCGGCCAAATTCAAACTACGTGTTACAAGCTGACGATCTTGTCGAAATGATACCAGCGTTGCGTGCTTTCTCTCGAACCTTCTACAAAAATAAGGGGGATACCGAGGATCTCGTTCAGGAAACCTTGATGAAAGCGATTGCAAATCGGGAAAAATATGCTCCTTATTCACCGCTCAAGTCATGGCTTTTTACGATTATGAAGAACACATTTTGCACACGTTTATGGATTGAGAAGCGAGAGGCACCCGGACTTGAGGCCTGTGTTTCTCCGCAGTTGACGATAAGAGCGTCGCAAGAGTCTGCTCTGGAAGCAAAAGAAGTGCGGATGGCGCTAGGGGTTTTGCCGGAGAAATATCGTCCAGCTCTTATGCTTGTCGTCTTCGAAGGTAATTCTTACCACCGGACGGCCGACATTTGTTCATGCTCAGTAGGTACCGTGAAAAGTAGGTTGCACCGCGCACGTCACAAACTCCATGAGATCGTAGATGGCGTCAACTAGTACAAGCGCGTTGGAATTCCGTGAAAGTGCCAACAAAAAGCAGAGTTCGCGCTTGAATTTCATTCTAAGACATGGCCAATTGTTTGTAATGGCTCATACAATACGAGATGCAATGCATCTACTTGACGGAAAAAATGTTCTGATTTTCGAAAACGGTTTCTTCTTGTCTGAAGAAGCGGAACGAAAGCTCGCTGATCTAGATGTTATAATATCGGGTCCGTTTAATAGTCCAAGTCAGGTCTTAGACTACTTGGCCGTAAATCCCGTCGACGCAGTTATCATGGATGTCACCCTTGAAGCGGAAGAAGCGCTACCTGTAGTGGCCGTTTTAGATAAAAGCGGCATACCTTTCATTTTCGCTCTCTCCAGCAATCCAAACCATGACGGTCGTCATTTTGCTGGCTTTATCTTGAGTGGAGACGATGACGATCTTGCCGCAATTTCGACGGCTCTGTTTTGCAATCGCACCAAGACGCACTGACGTCAAAATGCTACTTTTAATTGTGTTTAATAAGACCGATTGATTGGTTTTAGTCGCGTTTATTATCACTGTCATGTGCAACGCTCAGTGTGGTCGCGTTGCTCGTGGTGCAGTCGCTTGAGATTTGAACCAAAGAAGTTCAACCCGTGACTTGAATTCTCATCATCTCGCTTTGCCCAACTGCTCCAAGCGAGAAGTCGTTACTGTCTGCTATCGTACAGAAAAACAATGTCGGATCAGGGTGTTATAGATTGTCCTTCGTCAAGCAGATTCGAGGGGGCATCGTGGTGCGAAGTGCAATAGTTGTCCCAAAAGCAGGATATATGGACGGCGTAATTCAATTGAAGAACCGAATACTAAGAAGCCTTTCTCCCGACGTATTTCATGATATTTTTTCTTCCTTTGAGCCAGTCGCGCTGGAGCGCGGTCAGATAATTGTCCCTGCAAACAAGCCGATTGATTATCTCTATTTCCTTTGCGATGGAATTGCTTCCGTCATTACCGTCTCCGCAAGCGGCCAGCTTGCTGAAGCAGGCATGGTAGGGCGCGAAGGCTTTGCGCCGACTTCGATCGCCGTTGGTGCAAATACGAGCCTGCACCAGGTGGCGATGCAGGTGAGCGGCACGGGACACCGAATAAGTGCGACCAATCTACGAGCCCATCTCGACAAACACAGTGTTTTAGCAAATTTGCTGGCGCGCTACATTCAAAGCTTTGCTTCGCAGGTTTCTTACACAGTGTGGGCCAACGTCAATCTTCATATCCAGGAACGTCTTGCACGATGGTTGCTAATGGCGCATGACCGAACGGATACAGACGAGATCGAGCTGACGCATGACTTTATTGCGCTGATGCTCGGCGTAAGACGTCCAAGCATCACAACCGGTATGCATACGCTTGAAGGGAAGAAGCTGGTTCGTTCCGAGCGGGGCCGGATCACAATTCGGGACAGAAAGGGACTGGAAGACTTTGCAGGCGACGCTTACGGCAAGCCCGAGGAAGAATATCTCACTCTTTTCGGGACGGTGCTCTAACCGGCCCCAACGGCTTCGACGTCCAGCATGAGGCGCTGATATTCTTTTTCTGCCCATCCATACGCACCGCCAGCATACCGTTCCAAGCCCGAGCGGTCACGAATAATTATGGAGCCACGCAGCGATCTGATCAGGCCCATACCTTCCAGCACGTGCAATGATGTCGTCACACTTGGGCGTCGAACTGCTAACATTACAGAGAGAAATTCGTGGGTCAGCGCAATGTCCTGCCCTGATATTCGATCATCACACATCAAGAGCCAGCGAGCCAGGCGTTGTGTGATTTCATGCAGCGCATTGGTAACTGCGGTTGATGCGAGTTGAACCGAGAAGGCCTCAATCGCCCTTATCATTATCCGGCAAAAACTCCGGCTTTCTTCCATTAAGGCCCTGAAATCGCTGTAGCCGAGAGCATAGCCATGCCCTCCTACCTGCATAATAACCTCATAGGAACTGGTTTCCACACCGGCGACGGCCGAGGTTGGAACATATCCATCCATTCCAAAGAGCCCGGCCTCGGCCCTGTCACCTTCTTGTGTGGTAACGATGACCGATCCTATACCGGCAGTCAGAAAATAAACGGTATCGATTGGTTTGCCTGTCTCTGCCAATACAGTGCTTCGAGGGAGCTCGACAAAATGTGAATGTGCCCGAACCTCTTCGTAATCTTTAGGGGCAAGAAGACTAAGAAGCCTGTTACCCATATTCGCTTTTGCTGGAAAGTCCATTCACGTCACCTCACGTGGTCGCTGAATAAAGCAAACCCAGTGAAACACCCTATTGTTCCAAATGTTGCTAAGACACCGATCACGATGTGTACGGTATCGCACTAAACTCCTTGTCCGTGCAATTTGGATTAAGCTACGATACTGTCAATGTTTCGTTGACTTCACAACAGGGAGATCGACTTGCCCCTTTTTAATGAAGCGAACAGAATCTACACACCGGAGGAAATCGAATTCTTACGCGAATGCGTTGCTCAGGCTTCCGGTCGGCTTACCGACAGAAAGCATGCTTCACCGATCTTAGCGCAGCGGGTTCTCATGTTTTATGAAAGTGGCCTTAGGGACGCAGAACAAATCGTCGATCTGACCGTCCGAATGCACGATAGAGTTAAAGGATCCCTTGATCAATATGCCGCAAACTTTGATCCATCAGCGGCTCTAGACGTTCCCCAGCGCGATTGAGGGGCCTCACCCTAAATCCGCTTCAAGTTGGTTTCTCGCACGACACAATCTGCTTTTAATAGTACCGATCGTACATCCGGCCTGCGTCGCAGCATTTTCGTAGCTTAACCCGTTAAATACGACCATCTCAATTACGTCACGGTGGCACTGAGTTAACTTACTATATGCGCGGCCGACATCCTGCAAATCCATCGCAGAATCTTGCGGTGGATGGATCACAGGACCCAATTCGTCTCCAAGCGGCCGTTCTCTTCGCGATTTTTTAAAGCGACTGCAGAAACTGTTCTTCATGATGGTAAAGAGCCAAGATTTAAGCGTCCCATACGGAGTGAACTTTTCCCGGTTCTTCAAAGCTTTGACGACGGTTTCCTGTACTAGATCGTCAGCATCAGCTGGCTGTCGACACAAAGAGCGTGCGAACTGGTTAAGCGCAGGTAGCAAATTCATCAACTCGCGCTCAAAATCCTTTTCCGATAACATTTCCGTCTCCCTGTCTCCTTCCCTCGCCTTAAGGGTAAGTCGCTATGGCTCGTTTGGTTCCGATAAGCAGCGAGTTGGTCCGACACCGTACGTTAACACCATATCTTCGCTGCAAGCAGATGCGGGCACGACGTCGATTGGAACGAAATCATCAATTCAGAGTTCGGCTTTCGGAAACCGACTTGCCGACTGGAACAACAAGCTTTGCGATCTTACCCACCGGTCGAGCACGCGGCGGGGAATAGCGATGGCGCGAGACGCAGTATCGCTCTATCACAGCCGATTGTCCGAGCAAATCAGCCTGATCTCGACCGACGAGCTACTTGATGCATGGTGAAATTCCTGTGCGAGCAGCGATTCAGAATCCGTGCAGCGTCGGCTGGTCAGGGCCTTTCGGCGGTGGTGGTAGGTGCTCAGGCGCAGGCACGTCAGGCTCTGGTTCGGGTTGCGCAGGAATATCCGGCCCCAAAGGTTCTGGCACTACGTCCGGCTCTTTCTCAGGGACATGAGCCGGCGGAACGTCTGGAATTTCCGGCGTACCATTGGTTGAAACAAGATTGAAAGCCCGGCGAATTGATGAATTGATCATAGCGTTTCCTTTCATTCAAACCAACTCGTGGGCAATCGGGTTGTTCCAAATCAAATATGCTCATCGACAGGCAATTTATGCTTCTGCGCGTCCAATGCTGCACTTAACCACCAGTCTCTTCATTTGTAGCGTCAACAGGCTTGGATTCTGGTGATCCCTTTTCTCGTAGGTATATTGAGAGGACAACCAATACAGCGGTTGAGAGAAACTCGGACTGCCAGTTCTGAAATGACTCACACCACAGGCCCGCATCCGAAAGATATGACCAATAGTCGCCAGCGGTCTCTCGGTGAGCGGCCGCCTCATCTACAGCTGCGCGGAAGCTTCCCGCCGTATGAAGTCCAAAACAGAGAATAAATAGTAAGAACAGCGGTATACCCAACGAATGCCGGTAGAAAAAACCCGCTCTAGAATTTTTATTCTAGGCGCTGTTGAGTTCTTCGTCAGGATCTTTTGATTCAGTAGAGCCGCGCTGGAACAGCCATGCAGTGAGGACCACATAAACCCCCATCTGTAAAAATTCACTTTCCCAATTCTCAAAAAGCGCCGACAAGAAATTGCCGCCTGTTATGAAACTTATGAGGCTGACACGTGCTTGTCTGTGCCGCAAAAGTTCTTCATTATGGTGAGCGAAGCCTGCGCCGATCATGCCGATAAGCGTGAGTAAGAAGAGAATAGCGAGAGCTATCGTTAAGCCGTTATCTTTAAAGAAAGAATGCTTCGCTTTCGGCATTTGGTACTCTCCTGTGCCATTCCGCTTCGCGTCAAATGCCATCAATCCTGGATGCTCGAGTTCTCATGCCGGGTCGTATTTGCAGACAACTCGCGGCTCTTTGTCCGTGTTGCTAAGGGGTCATAGGTTGGCTTCATGTCAATATTTCCTCTCGATCATCGAATTCTCGGAGAGATGACATGTTCCGTGAGCGCTGAACCGTCCGTTGGATCTGGTGCGCTATAGGATGGTTTATCCCTGACGTTCTTGGTGTTGGTAAGCTTCACGGCTGCACATAGCTTGTTACGGATAGCTTGAGCGACCCCTCGTTTGGATTGGTTCCGAAAAATAACGCACCACGAGAGGTGGCCTCGGACGCGACGTAATCAAATGTCGTCACGGCCTGCTCGGGACCACCTTGACCATCAAGTTCGCCAACAACACGTACTGCAGCAGCACTCGCCTGGCTGAGATTAGTCACGGAAAAGGCCACTCTATAGCTGTCGTCAACGCGCGTGACTTCAGTTGTTTGCAGGCGAAATGAAGCTTCCTGCGGTTGATGCCGATAGGTCTCATAGCCGAGCCAGCCAAGAAGAAGAGTGATCAGAATGCCTGAAATGGCTCCCGCAAACCATTCGGTCCAATGCACTTTTTCTGGCTGCTCGACATTCTTGCTGGTCTTTTTTTGGGTAGAATTCATAATGCCTCACAATATCAGTCGTGCCGAAGCCGCACCGATGGCGCCGGGAAAACTCAAGACGATGATCGTAGTTATTGATTGCGCCAATGACGCATCATCTAATCGCTCGAAGGTCCACAGCGCATAGGCACTCGTTGTAAAGGCGAGCAAATATCCGGGCAGCGTAAACCGAACAAATGAGTTCCACCACTGGGTGTTTTCCGGCCCACGATGACTACCTCGAAAATGGATGCTGTAGACGAAACCATGCATGAGAAGGATTGAACTCAACAGAATAATGAGTGTTTGAACCGGCACGATCTTGTAGGCGATTAAGATCATTTCCTCTGTCGGCGCGACATTTAGGCTCAAGAACAATGCGCCGACGGTCATCATGAAGAGCTCGTTCCAATAGCCCTCCTCGCCTTCGTAGTCACCTTCTTGTTTATCATCTTTTTCCGAGCGCATTCCAAGCTGGCTCCGACCGAGGAGAGCACCGATGCTCGCAGGTACTGCCTGCAAGGCAATCATTGCGACCATATGGCTTAAAGTAAGATCGCTGTTGAGAAGACCGAACATGGCCAAGACAAGCGCACTTAGGATAATCCCTAGGGCGTAGGCGATAAATGCGTCCCGTGCCGACTGCCGCCAGTTCGCAGTCCGCTCAAATCCGATGCGATAAGCCAGTCCAATCAACAATGGAATGTTCAAAAAACAAAGCAACAGAATGCGGAAAGGACTGGCATAAAGGCCCAACTCCCACATTTCCATGGTCATAAGCATGGGCAATGCAAATAAGAGCGCACCGGCCAGACCGCGCGCAAGGCCTGTATAGAAGTCCGGATGCATTTCTAACGGCTTACCCTTCACATTAATTCCCCTTCATGGGTCCTAAGGAACAACTTGAATTTTTAAACATTGCTTCTCCAATCTTGTTCCACTGACTGCACAAGAGCATTTTACGCTTTGACCAACGATCGCCTGCGAAGGCTCCGAGAAACATTTTTTGGGAACCTAGTTCGCTCTGCGGAGTTCGGTAAGGGTAGATTTAAAATCACTGGAGAAAACAGATGCAAATCAAGATCTTAGCGCTTGCTTGCGCATGCTTCGTTGCGCCGTCAATAGGCTTCGCCCAAGACACCGGGACAACTTCTCCCGAGACTCCAGCGGTTGCAACCCCTGAGAACAACAATCCCGACGCGCCTGTGAAGGGAGCGAATAGTTTTACAGAGGATCAGGCAAAGTCCCGGATTGAAGAAGCGGGCTACAGTGACGTGACAGCTTTGAAACTACGAGAAGACGGTGTCTGGGAAGCGTCAGCCATGAAGGGGACTGAGAAGACCGAAGTACAGCTCGACTATCAGGGCAATGTCACCAAGAAGGCGATGTAACGATCCCGGACATTTTTATGACCAATCAAACTTTCTAATTATCTCACAAGGGAGACGATAATGAGAACTGTAACAGGACTTTTTGATAGCTATGAAGCAGCAAAAGACGCAGTCGATCGTCTTGAAAGCGCTGGCTTTCCATCGGATGATATTTCCATTGTCTCTCACCATCGCGAGAGCGAAAGCAACGCAGGTTCCGGCGCAGGCGTCGGTGCCGGTTTGGGCGCAGCGGTCGGCGGAGCCGGTGGTTTGCTAACAGGCCTCGGCATCATGGCCATTCCTGGCGTTGGTCCTGTCGTTGCAGCGGGTTGGCTAGCCGCCACCTTGACCGGTGCCGTGGGCGGTGCAGTTGTTGGCGGCGTTGCTGGTGGACTGATCGGTGCTCTCACCGAAAGCGGTGTTTCTGAAGAAGACGCCCATGTCTACGCTGAAAGCGTACGTCGGGGCGGTTCTCTCGTGACCGCGCGGGTTCCCGACGAGCGGGTTGCTGAAGCCGATGCTATTCTCGCCGGTACAAACCGTGTGGACATCGGCACGCGTCGCAAGCTTTATGCCGATGAGGGCTGGCAGAGCTTTGATACCGACGCCGATCCTTATACGGACGAAGAAATTAAACGCGAGCGCAGTCGTTATCTCTAATATTTCAGCGAAAAGCGGGTGAAAGCCCGCTTTTCTCATTTTGGAAGAAATGTGTGAATTTCTGTTTCTTCCCCTTCGAGGAGGAAAGTTATGAATAATAACCCGAAGCTGCAGGACCCTCGTGGCTTGTACCCGTCACCGCCGTTTCCGCAACAGCGCCAAACAATGCCAGGCGTTGCAGAAAAGATGCAACCCAAACCGGACCATGGGGAAACGTCCTATAAAGGCAATGGGCGCCTTGAAGGACGGCATGCGCTTATCACTGGTGGAGATTCTGGAATTGGGCGCGCCGCTGCGATAGCATTTGCCCGTGAAGGTGCTGATGTGGCAATTTCCTACCTGCCAGAGGAAGCGGAAGACGCAGAGACCGTGCTCGCTCTGATTTCTGCTGAAGGGCGTAAGGCTATACCACTTCCTGGGAACATTATGGACGAGACCTGGTGCCGTGAAATGGTGGAAAAGGCTGCCAGCGAACTCGGGGGGCTTGATATTGTTGTGATAAATGCCGGCCGTCAGCAGTTCCGCGAAGATATCTCGGAACTCTCTACAGATGATTTTGATAAGACGATGAAGACCAACCTCTATGCTTTGCATTGGATAGCACAGACGGCAGAACCCCATTTGCCAGCAGGTGCATCGGTCATTACCACTGCTTCTATACAGGCATATCAACCTTCTGAAGTTCTGCTCGATTATGCGACCACAAAAGCAGGCATCGTTGCTTACACCAAAGCGCTATCCAAGCAGTTTATCAAGAAGGGAGTGCGGGTAAATGCCGTGGCGCCGGGACCTGTGTGGACGGTACTTCAGCCTTCTGGCGGGCAGCCTGACGAAAAAGTGGCGAATTTTGGCGCCAATAGCGATTTTGGCAGACCAGGACAACCAGTGGAACTGGCTCCTATTTACGTCTTTTTGGCTTCCAGCGAAGCAAGTTTCATAAATGGCGAGGTTTATGGAGCCACAGGTGGCAAGGGCATTGGTTAGCCAGCCCTGACCACGGGGGTTTTTCAGACAAAAGGAATAACGAGCCCCGCGGTCGTCATTAAAACGAGTCTCAACTAAGAATGCTGGCGGTGGTGGAATTGCCGTTGCCATATGGATGCCGCTCAGGCCAATCATTTTTCTGGGCGCGACCCTGCAGATAAGCGCAGTGGGCGCGTTTTATATCGTTTTGGTCAATCCGCGACGAGCTCCCCTTCAGGACATCATCGCCTGTCTATGAGAGACACCCCAAAGCGTTTGTTCGGCTCAACGATCGTTGGACTTGCAGCCTCCCCTAAAAGGATCGTTTGCGTATTCGCCACCTCAACCCAGTTCAGTATGAGCGGAAAAGTGAGGCACCCTATCCGTTCGGACTGATCACGACCTTCACACAGCCATTTTCTTTATCCCGAACCCGTTTATAAGCATTTGGACCTTCCTCGATCGTTACCCGATCAGTGATGAGAAAGGTGGGGTCAATTTTGCCATCAACAATAAGCTGCATCAGCGGTCCAAGATAGCGTTAAACGTGTGCGTGACCGGTCTTCATCGTCAACCCTTTTTCCGACGAAGGGACCGAGTGCTATCGGAACAGCAGGACAGATAAAAACCCCAGGCAAGGATACGGCGCCACCCGGCCGACTACCAAGCAAAGCTTGGTTGAGAGCATAGGGTCGTTCCAACGAAGTGAACTTGGACTACATCGTTTCAAGTGCCCCACCCAATCCGGGGCTTTCCATTCCCACCCCTTCAATGACTGCATCTGGCCCCGCTCCATCCGTCATCTCTACGATTTTCTGCTGGAGATCTTCATCGGTATAGTCGAGGACGTCTGCTCCCGAAATTCGGGCCAGTTCCAATCGCTCAGGGACAGTGTCGATAGCAATTACTCTTCCAACCCCTAAGAGAAATGCGGACTTTATTGCGAACAATCTGACTGGGCCGCACCGGAATACGGCGAAAGTCTGTCCAGATTTGATATCACAATTTTCTGCAGCCATATAGCCCGTGGCAAAGATATCGGAAAGAAATATGTCCGTCGAGGGTGCGCAATTTCAAGATCGCGCCGATGTCGCTGGAGGTGTGTTAGTGGTGGCTTGCTCGGCAGCAGATGCTCGACTATTGGCAGCCGATAGTGAATACTTACAGGAAAATAGCGTAATGCTTGAAGCTGGGATCACTCATAGTTCGGCATTCGAGATGAGAAGCTTTATCATGTTCAGCAAGTCAACGGCAATCCAGTGGAAGGAGAACGAGCGGTGGTGGCTTCCGAATTTTAAGGCGACGACCGTTGGCGCACCTTTGAAGATTAACGTATCGGCCCGCGTAATGAAAAGCCCTGGCAGAAGATTCTGGCGTTCCCGGGATAGGTGCGAAAATGACCTAAAGCCAAGGGATGACTTGTTTTTCTCACGCTGGGGAATTGAGAGAGAGACCGAGGTATAACATCACAAGACTGTTGGATCGGGTTGACCTCAGGCTTTCTCACCAGCAGGGCTCCATACCAGAGACATCGGTTCAATCTCTGGTCACCCGCCCATCGGGGGCAGTGCCCCCCGATGGCTCGATACGGATTTAAAGTTTGACTGACGGTTCTCGTGCCCACAACCTGATACGACCGCATTGTTCAAAGAAGTCGGCGATCGACGTGTCATGCTGGAGCAGTATCAAACCTTCATCTAGGGCAGGATCGATACCGACCTTTTTCAACAAGCGTAAGGCACCTTCTGTGTAGCCTATGAATTTACAGTGTGCGAACGCATCTGAAACAAAATCTCGGGCCGTTGCTTCGCCTGCCAAACGCTCGGCTGCATCAGGCTCCAATAGTAGAACCACTGCATCGAACAAGACGGATGGACCTCCGTCAATCATATAGTTGCCTGCTATAATGGTTCCATCATCTGCGACGGATCCGCCGATCTGCGGCGCAATAACTTCAACCACAGCGCCTCCACTTTCAAACTGGGCCTTGAGCGTTTGAAAAAGAGTATGGTCTGTCGCGGGTCCGATCAATATCCCCAGTTTGCGGCCGGCAAAACTCTCAGGTCCGTTCTTGAGAATGCTCAAGGCGTCTGATGGTGGAAGGTCTTTGCGAGGTTCGATGGCTGCGTCTGCAGGTTGAGGCAGTGTTTTAACACCCAGTTTATCAGCAACGTTTGTAGCTAGCCCCTCGTCAATTCGAAGAAGATGAGAGACCATCCTCTCCCGGATGGTTACATTTTCACACCGGCTCAATTCGAATGTTAGAGCGGCTGCAATATGGCGCTGTTCCACTTCCGTCTGGCTAATGAAGAATTGACGCGCTTGACTGTAGTGATCTGCAAAGCTCTCTGGGCGAAGTCGGATCTTTTCTCCTTTTTCGGATGCAGGATAGGACACAAATCCTTCAGCTGCGCCTTCGCGCGGTTGGTCATCCCAAGAGTTGGGCTGATAATTGACCCGGCCGACGGGATTTCGCATTGCCATGTGGCCGTCCTGTTGGAAATGATGGAACGGACACTTGGGAGCGTTGATCGGCAGATGTGTGAAATTGGGACTTCCCAAGCGTTTAAGTTGCGTATCGAGATAAGAGAAGTTCCGCCCTTGAAGTAATGGATCATTGGAAAAATCGATACCTGGCGGAACATTTTGCGTCATGAAGGCAACTTGCTCTGTTTCAGCAAAGAAATTGTCCGGCATGCGATTAAGTACGAGGCGACCAACCGGGATTGGCGCGAGGATTTCCTCAGGTATATTCTTCGTCGGATCTAAAACATCGAAATCAAAACTGTCTGCGAACTCCTGATCGAACAGCTGGAGATTAAGTTCCCACTCGGGAAAATCACCAGATTGTATCGATTGCCACAAGTCGCGTCTGTGAAAATCTGGATCCGCGCCGTTAATCTTGACGGCTTCGTTCCAGGCGACAGATTGCATACCTAGCTTAGGCTTCCAGATAAATTTGACAAATGTGGAATCGCCTTTTGCATTTACCATGCGGAATGTGTGAACGCCAAACCCTTGCATGAAACGGAACGATCGTGGAATAGCGCGATCAGACATGATCCACATTATCATATGCATGGATTCTGGCGTCAGACTGATAAAATCCCAGAAGTTGTCATGCGCTGACTGTGCTTGGGGAAATGCGCGGTCAGGCTCTGGCTTCACCGAATGCACAACATCGGGAAACTTTATCGCGTCCTGAATAAAAAATACCGGGATGTTGTTGCCGACGAGATCCCAATTCCCTTCCTGGGTATAGAACTTCACGGCAAAACCGCGAACGTCGCGCGCTAGGTCGAAGGAACCCTTTGAACCAGCAACCGTTGAGAAACGGACAAAAACTGGTGTTTGTTCACCAGCACGCTGAAAAAGGTCTGCACGCGTATAGGCTGCCAGCGAGGCGTAATTCTCAAAAAAACCATGGGCACCATAACCACGTGCATGAACGACCCGCTCAGGGATACGCTCGTGATCAAAGTGAAAGATTTTCTCCCGAAAATGGAAATCCTCCATCAATAAAGGACCCCTCGCTCCAACTTTGAGCGAGTTTTGGTCATCCGACACCGGCGCTCCTTGGGAAGTCGTCAGTTGTTCCTTATCCTCTGCTGCCACTTGGTGGAGTTCTCCACCATTTCCGCGCTGGAGCTTCTGATCATGAATTTTAGCGGTTGCTGGCTTATCGTCTCTGGCTGGCATCGCTGCTGTCTCCGTTAAAGATTTTGACCGCCTAACTTGCCCCGCTCTACAAAGTTCCCCCGAAAATTGGGAACGCAATCGATTGGCGCTCATGGAAACAATTTGGCTCTTTCCCGGTTAGTGCTGTGAGCCACATCGTTTGCCCTCGTTTACGTTGTGAATTTGCGGCGGCCACTTCCGGTTTCGAAGAGCGACGGAACCGGCTGACTGTTAAACTGAGCCAAAGAGGAAAATCTGATGAGCTCGTTGCGTCGCAAGCCTCTGACTGCACTCGCACTCAATGCAACCCAAAAAATTCGCAAGGGGGGCCTTCATCTACGCAGCAACTTCTAGATTATGTCGAGAGCCATTTGGCGCCGCTTGGGGTCACAATCCAATATATAGAGCTCAGCGATTACGAGATCGCCCTTGGCGTTACATACGATGAGGGCGATGGCGATCAATGGCCAGAAATACGCGAGAAAATCGTTGCGTGTGACATCCTTCTCATGGGAACACCGATCTGGCTTGGACAGCCCTCGAGCATTTGTAAGCGGGCGCTTGAACGAATGGATGCGTTTTTACCCAAAACAGACGCCGAGAACCATACGCCGTCCTATCCACGTGTTGCAGGCGTAGTTGTGGTGGGCAACGAGGACGGTGCACATCATGTATCGGCTGAATTGTATCAGGCACTCAACGACGTTGGATTTACAATGCCTGCAATTGCGGTCTGTTACTGGGTTGGAGAAGCAATGCAATCATCAAACTTCAAGGATTTGAAGGTCATCCCCGACACCGTCGGTGCGGCAACAATATTGTCAGCCGTAAACTGCGCTCACCTCGCCCGCATTCTGCGCGAGGATCCCTATCCAGCGAATGGGTGAGACGTGAAGTAAGCAAGCACAGAGGTGTCGATTTAAGTGAGACGGAGGAAGGAGCACGTTGCCACAACTATGGCGGAAACTGGTAAAAGGCTTATCCGCTATTAGAACCGTTCCTCCGGCGTGCAGATGGTCGACTGACACAGGCGTTATCGCTCATCCAGAACCGCCATTCGATGTCCACTGCCCGGCTTATGCCAATGCGAGGCCCGCATGAAATCAAAGGAAGTTGTTGTCGCGGCTCAAATTCGAAAGAAGCTTCACTCAGCGGCAGCCCATCCAACGCAGCCGAAATACCGAGTGCTTGCGTCAATTTTGCGGGACCTGAACAAAGCGCAGTCAAGTGCTTTGTCCGCCGCCGCTCCTGCATTTGTTCGATACCTTTGATCGGAATAATTGCTCGTAAAAGAACAGCTGAAGCTTCGGAACAAACAAAATTCATGCACCAATGTAACCCATAGATGCGATAGACATAGGCGCGGCCGGGAGGACCAAACATTGAACGGTTCCGCTTCGTCATGCCCGTGAAACTATGAGATGCTGGATCTAACCTATTATAGGCCTCGGTCTCGACGATCGTCCCGCCCACACCGTCAACAAAAAAATTCCAACCAATCATATCCGGCGCGACTTCAACCGCATCGCGGAAGAAAAAGGCATTGAGCTCCTTATCCTCCACCATAATCACCTTTCATGCGCAGCAGTTCACTCTTGAGGATCACATCATCGCCATGATGAAGCTAACCTGTCAAATCGTCTGTAAGAGGATCATTTGCGCTTCACGCCGTATTCTCGACATTCCTTCGCGTCTTTTCCTGGCTTACATTTCTCTTGTTTAATAACTTTCTGCTTATCCTTCGGTGGATTGGCCTTTGGTTGACTTTGTTTTTTGGGCACAACAGGCTTTGCGGCATCATGAGAGGGGGTGCCTGGAACTTCTGGCTCCTGGCCGCCGGACTGGGTGGGCATACCGGACTCCTGGGCAACCGCCAAACCACAGCTCGTTGCAAACGCCGCTGCAAGAATGATGCGAAACATATCACTACTCCATTTTGAATGAGCTATGAATGCTAAACAAATCGAAGCCAATGGAAGTTCCGCGTTTCGCAGGTTCTGGAAGGTCCAAAATGCAATTGCGAGCACTTCTAGTCAAATGGGCTAAGGATGACCACTAAAACGCATAGGCTTAGGAGAATAAATGACAGCCAGGCAAACTTGAAAAGCAATCTTTCCCATCGGGAAAGTGAACGAAACCTGTTGGTTGCTGCCTTTTTATCCAATGATCGAACCAGTTGAAAAGCGGCCAGATATAAAATTATGACAAGCAAGCCGATTGTCCATGCCGATTCCACCGCTCGGTTAGGATGGCCCGGAACGCCTAAAATCCAAGGAATTAGCAACAATCCACACATTGCCGCCACGAAGCCTGCGAACCTTTGATAGATGAAAAACAACATGATTGCTCCGTCACACTTGCCGTGCTTGTTTGCAAATGACTTATAACGACCCGAGCCGAAAAGGAAGATCGAGCCGAAGTAAGAGACGGGCCTCTAGAATAGGCCACAGGGCTGTTTGGTTTTTAAGAACGATCTGAAGTTGTGGCGTCGCAACGCTATGAGCTAAACGCCACGCTGCGCAAATATAAATTTCTGCGGACCTCGGGCATTTGCAGTTCGTCAAATCAAACTGATCATTTTCAATAAATATTGAACTTTCCAGTGCGGACAGCGTTTGGAGACAGAAGATTTGATTATCGATCTGCCGAGCGTCGAGGCACACAGACGGGAGAAGCGGTACCGAAGATGACGATTTTTGATTTTACGATATCGGATCAGGCATTTCTCGTCAGCGGAGCAGTTTTCGCTGCCGCATTGGCCTGCATTTTGCTCTGGTGGCTACCTCAGTAAAAGCTATCTATCTGACAGCTTTGGCAAATTTGATTTCAGCGACCAAAACACCTATGTAATGATAATAGGAAAGTTCTGTTTTGGAGTATGATGAGAGAGCTGTTCAAAATCATCTTAATGGGCTTTGGTCTCTTGCCATCAGTCGCTGTTGCCGCGACCGACGCTGAGATCATCACTCAGGCTGCAACAAAGTGTTGGAAGGTTCCTGCAGACGCTTCTTATACGCGGGCCTCGGCGACTTTCGAAGTCACTTATGACGGAAATGGCGAAATCACTGACATTGTCACCGTGGAATATCAGCCAGTTCGCAAAGCAGGGGAAGAATTCGCTGTTAGTGCACAAAACGCCATTCTTGAATGCGCGAACAAAACTACAGTTCGGTCGAGGACCGTTCGGATCGTGATGCGATACGCACAAGCAAAAACGGACGGCCCGCTGATAATGAAACGCAAGATGCGTTAGCAGAGTTTGTAATGCCAGATTTGGCATTACCCTGAATTAACGCCGAGAACGTGGCATTTCAAGTTGGCCACTGAAAATGCTTCGAAAATTGGCTTCACATTTCTTGACTGACCGCTGATGCTCCCTATTTGGTCGTCTATTCACATCGTGTGATTGGAGGGACTAAAAATATGAAGAAAATCGCATTTTGTTTAGTTGCGCTCATGGCCGTTTCAGGCTGTACGTCGACGGAGAAAGATCTCAGTGTCGGAACCGTGGCGGGTGCCGCAATTGGCGGCATTGCAGGTGGAGGTCGCGGTGCACTGATCGGTGCAGGTGCAGGCGCTGTAGGCGGACTGCTTGTTCGAAATCTTCGCAACGGAAATTGTCAGTATCGCGATCGCCATGGTCGAATTTACACCGCGCGTTGTCGCTAAGCTTTCATCGGCGGATCTCTAGGATCCGCCATGTCCTTCTGCGTCGCAAATTGCTCACCCTAAAATATCTTGAATCAGCGTTCCCTATCAGGACCCGCTCCATCATTGATATTCGCTAATACCGCCGTTTTATTGAAACCAAATCCTCGCCGGTACGTTTCCATCTCATAGTCTTATCAATTACAAAATGAACGACGAGAAGGATAATTGAAGTGGTAAATGAGCCAGAGAACACCATCGCTAGCCAGATTAGTGAACTTCGTAACCAGTTAGGCGCTCTTTCAGCAGACATTGCAGCAAGGCTTGGTAACTCAACCAATAAGGCTGATGACGCTCTCGCTTCGGCATCTTCTGCATTCGAGGAGGTTGCCACAAACGCTCGTTACCACGGTTCGCGCGCGCTCAGTGCTGCTCGAGAAAATCCCGCCGCCGCATCAACGGCGTTAGCGACGATCGGAATCGTGGGTCTTATTGCCGGTATTTTGGTCGGGCGGTGCCGCCGCTAAGGAAAAGCGCAGACCGGGCCAATTGCTGCGTGGTCTGCATTTCTTTAGGATCCTGTTCAAGGAGACCGAATTCCGCTCCTTGGCCGCGCAATTCTACGCCGAAAATCGATCGTCTCGTCGTCCATTGCTCCCACAGAGCCCCACACTGCACTAAAGGTGGTTTAGTTGGTAGGCGGTTCGCGTGGGAAAATACCGCACAGAGACGCTTTGCAATGATATGAATTTCAGTAGCAAAGAATTGTCTAAAATCATGAGATGAAGTCTGACCGGTCTCGGATCGTCGATAGGCCCTCATTAATCGCGCGACATTTAAGAGAACAAATATTTCATCATATTGATTAAGCATTTGACAGTTGCGGTGTCAGGGTTTGATTGGTGCGGTTTAAATCGCCTCCTGACCTCGCATGATGAATGTCTACATCTCCGTCAAGCGATTATCGCCCATATCCGGCTTAGTTCCGGTCACCGCAGCGACCAACATTTTTGCCTTTGCCGCCATCGTTCCTGGTCCGTCCCAGAACTCCGCTTGAGCTGGCGTGACGACAATCAGCCGAATGGCAGGATCATCTTCTGATTCCCAGAACGCTTTCGCAAATGGGGTCCATAGTTCCTTGATTTTTTCACGATCATTTGAAACGGCGGCACGCCCTTTCACCAGGAGATAATCATTAGCGCTTTCATCTGAAAAGCTAAGTTGTACGGTTGAGTTTGCGTCAATATCTGTAATTTTGTCGCTGTCAGCATCGGTGAGAAAATAGATGGCATTTTCCTCTTCGCGGACGATAGGCGACATTGGGACTTGTTTTCCATTCCAGCCATAAAAACAAACACGATTATTGTCTGCGATTTTCCATGCTCTTTGTTGGTCTTTATCGGACATCGTCTTTCTCCTTGTTGCATAAACAACGATGACGGAATGAATATGTTCCTTATTTTCCTTCGTCGAAATTCCGTTTCTATAAGAGCATCATAACAAAAGCAGACATCGTATTTCGAATTGTCGGTGCCGCCCTTGTGGCATTGGCAACAAAGCGCCATTTGCGAGCCTCAGAAGATAAGTTCATTTGTTTTCCGTTAGTTAGCTTCCCTAAACTTGCAATTTCTCTGGGCGATATTGAAAGCGCGTTTATATCTAAAGCGCTTGTCTGTGTTGCGGTCGCCTCTTGGCGTTCGGGGCTCGATATGTTTTTAGGTGCAAGCTGCAGCTAGCGAAAGACTAGCTGTGTTGCAAACATTGCTCCGCGTGAACCTGACGATTAATCCGCCAATTTTATTGCCTTTGCGTCCTAAGACTCTTGTTCTTTCGGTAGAGGCTTGTTATTTGACAGGAGAAAGAAGAACTGGCGCATATTACGAAGTTCTTGTGGGCGAAGTTTTGGAGAGAGACCTACGCTCGTTTTTGGTCTTTAATAGCGTCAGCTCAGGCTTGAATAGAAGAGCTTGTAGCGATAATATGTTGTCATTTATTGAGCTATCACACCGGTGTTAGGATTGAAGCGCCCGCATGAAATTTCCAGGTAAACGTCTCATCGTCGAATATAAAAATCGCCGTGTGCGAAAAGATGCGAAATCGCTATGGGGAGACATCAATCTCCAAGAAATCTCTAAAGCGATAGAAGATGAAGCCGCACCGCCACTGAGCAGCCAGCCGGTGCGTAAGTCGCGCAATATGGCGACCCACAGACAGCCTCGCCCCATTCTGAGTTCGCCAGCTACGAACGGGAGCCCTGCCCCCTTGGTCGACAACGCCGCCACGGGGCGCATTCTTCCTGCCCTCAATGATGCGACTCCTGTCTTCTATGGCGACAGCCATCAACCTGCTGCAGTTCCAGTCAGCGAAACTGAAACCCCGCCTGTCGTAAAGCAAGATGCCCCATACGCGACGCCGTCCTCGAAGCAGATCATTCAATCTGTGCAGAAACCTGAAAAGCCAGTTTCTCGCGCTGATATTGAAACTGATACAGCGAAGCAGACAGAGGAAATTTTGCCTCCCACAGCGACGGTGTCATCATCTCCATCGCTTGAAAAGGGATTAGTCGAGCCACTCCTCGATCCGGCTTCAGACAAGCCTTCAACCACTGAAATTGTTGAGAAGAAGGTCCCATCCGTTTCGACCAATAAAGCGCTTACGCGTGAGGTGACCGCTCGAAAACCCAAAAAGGCCGATAGCGTTAAAAGCAGCGTATCGGGCTCCCGAAATTTTGCAGTTGCACCCACCACAGGGTTTTACTCATTACCAGAAGGGTTTTCCGACGATTTGGAAGCGCTTGACAGAGAAAATGCTGCTCTGAAGCATCGGCTGGCGGAAACGCTTCGCAAAGAAAATTCGCAACTTGAACGAATGTTGGTCCGGGCATCGAGCCCTATAGGGGAATAGGGTAATTCAGCCGTTAAACACTGCTCATTTTTTTGAGCAGGCGGATGAGGCCTTTCCCTCTTAAGTGTTGGGATGCCGAAGGCGATTTTGTATCCGTCGGCATCCAGAAGTGTGCACTGAGGAAAAATATAGGAAATCGCACGCTACAGCAGATCCTTAACGGGCCCTCGTTAAGGGTCGGTATTGTTTATGAAATCGGCCTCTTCAAGCTCGTTGGCTTTCTTTTGAGAATTTTTTTCACCGTCTCTTTAGTCTCTTGCGGCGGCGCATCAGAAAGACACTCCAGTGTCGCGTCAAGCAAATTGAAAGCCACAAAGTCACCCCTCACTTCAGGCGGTAGTTTGCTTTTTTCCGCATCGTCTTGCTGTTGGTTTTCTCGCCAGTTGGCCAAGCCAACACGTGAACCAGGACTGAGGCGTTTCAAGCGACGAAGGAGAAACTTGGCGCGATGTGCAGATTCCAGGTCAAGAACACACAGGACTATCGCAGTAGCGCCGTCCAAATCTGCTTTCCGCAACTGGCTAGGTTGCGAACTCTCGTGATCGACCACGCGCACATCTGCACCTTGAACCGATAACACCTGTGCCAACATAGCGGCGCTCACATCATCCAGGGGACCTCGTCCACCGAGACAGATGATCCTCTTTCCCTCTCCTGACGGCAATTGCACCGTCTCGGCGCCCTCGCGGTCACTCGGTGTATCAACCGAGACATCCTCATCGTTGTCCTCCTCCTCGTCCGCAATCTGCCTGAGATTTGCGACCACAAGACGTGCGCTTTGAGACACTTGCTGGAGCTGAATGTCACTGAGCACACCACGTGTGCGATCATTTTCTGCAATCAGCAGCGCGGGTATCGCGACATTTCCATAATATTCGACGAGAAACTGCTTCGAAAGAAACTCAATAGCATTGTCGGTCGCTTCGTTGGGATCGCCCGATAATAAGCGTTGATATAGGCGCTCTTCCGGATTCAGAACGGGCTCGGAGCCGAATAGGATTTCCAAGAACCTGAACTGTGGTACGTAGCGCCCGAGGACAACCAAGCAGACGGTTAGCGGCGTCGACAATACGAGCCCAATGGGTCCCCAAAGCCAAGTCCAAAAAATCGCAGCAACAATGATTGCAAGTGGCGATAAACCGGTTCGCGAACCGTAAAGCCAAGGCTCCATAACGTTGTTACTGATCAGCTCAAGGACAGCAAATAATGCGATGGTCCACAACAACAAGCTCCAGCCCGGCGCGATCGCGATCGCCAAAAACAGGGGCATGATTGCGGCGATCACCGGTCCAATGTAGGGCGCGAAGCGAAGCAGGATAGCGAGCATGCCCCATAACAATGCGTTAGGAATGCCTAGGATCCATAGCCCAATCCCTAATGGGACACCATAGGCCGCATTTACCAAGAGCTGTGTCAGCAAATAGCGGCCGACCCGCGCACCCGCGTCCTGCAATGCAATTGTAGTCTTATGTAGATCACCATGCCCTACCAGGCGGATAAACCGATCTCTCAATTCTTCCCGCTCGAGCAACATGAAAATCACAACGACAATAACGAGGCCAAAGGTTGCAACGGGCCCTACCAGTGGGCTGACAATCGTTTCGAGCGTTTGGATAGGATTGCGTTGAGAAAAAATCTCTACCAAAATTGGCTTGCGTTCTGGCTGCTGTGTTCCAATATTCTGATCGGACTTCTTCTCCTCTTGACTGATTTCCGCACCGATGCGTTCTGCAAGACGGTTTAGACGATCAATCAATCCGTTATCTGTCCCGGCCTCTTTTAGCAGGCGTATTTTTTCAACGATATTATATTGATATGTGGTGACATTCTGGCCGACTTCGGCGACCTGAAACGCGAGCACTGCACCGAACAGGACAATGACAAGAAAGCCACTCGTAACGCTTGCCAATATGGCGGGCAACCGGGGAAGGCCTCGGCGTCTCAAAAAGGCGACAATCGGCGCGAGCATGAACGTAAGCAGCACGGCAAACGCCAAAGGCAGGAAGACATCTTTTGCAAAATACAAAACTGCAACACCAGCAGCAATTGCTGCAAGCGCCGGCATCCGGGACTGCTCATGAGCTGGCATATAGGCGCGCTCGCTTATTTTCAATCCCGGTTCCATCGTACCCCTACTTTTATCGACGCCATTCCCATTGCGGTAGATAGCGCTGAAAAAACAGATGGCAATTGCTATCAGGTCAATCTGGCCAGCCGGTCCTTAACGTTTCATTGGCGGATTACTTTCAATCAACCGAATAAGAACGCATACCGTTCTTGCCTTCCGACTTCACCTCGTAAAGAAGGTCGTCGGCCCGAGCCAGCAAGAGAGTGATCTCCCTTTTTTCGCGGGTCCAGACACATCCGACGCTGATCCCCACTCCGGTGACCACCTGATCGATCACAATGGGAAGACGCATTGCTTCAAGGATTGAATTTGCCAGCCTCAGTCCATCCACCCGGCTCCCGCCATGCACAACTGCAAATTCGTCCCCGCCCATGCGCGCGACAAGATCGCAGGCGTCTACAGTAGACGACAGTCGTTTGGCTGTTTGAACCAAAACTGCATCACCCATTGCGTGACCTAGACGGTCGTTGACAGCTTTGAACCCGTCAAGATCGATAGCCAGAACGGAATAGCCTTCATCGCAATTCAGTTCGCGATAGCCGATCTCTAACCCGTGCCGATTTAAAAGTCCGCTTAATACGTCCGTCCTGGAACGCAACTCGAGATCCGCAAGCCTTGTCCGTTCAGGAGTGAAATCAAGTGCCACTCCGACAATCTTAAGCGGTGCGCCATCGCCGTCACGCAGGAGCCGACGTTCACAACGCATCCACCGCTCGCCATTATTTGTATTGAGCCGATACTCAGTAACAGCGTGCTCGACACGGCCGCTCAACAAATGTGTTAGGTCAGCTGCTGAAAGATCATGGGGATTGATCTTACTCAGGTAGGCTTGCAAGTTAAGCCGTTCCGCGCCCGGACCATTGATCAGCTCTGCGAGTTTATCCGAGGTTTCGAAGATATCGCTCTTGACGTCGAGATGCCAGAATCCGCCGTTTATTGCATCCATTGCGAGCGATAACATGGCAGCCCGCTCTCGCAATTCTCGCTCGGCAGTCTTTGCGCCCGTAATGTCCTCAATCTGAGAAATGAAGCGAACGACCTCCCCTTTGTCATCACGCATTGCGGCAACGTGAATGACGACATAAACCGTTGATCCGTCGGATCGTATATAGCGCTTTTCAACTTTGTAGCCGTCGCGTTGCGCCGCAAGTACTTCATTGAAAAGTCTTAGATCGAGGGCAATATCCTCAGGGTGAGTGAAATCCTTAAAATGCATTCCCTCAAGTTGGGTTAGCGGGTAGCCAATAAGATTGGAGAACGCTTGATTTGCTCGCAGTAGATGACCATCCGTGTCCACAAGCGCAATGCCTATTGGGGCATGCATGAAAGCGAAGTTAAACAGTGCAATCCAGCTTTGAACGCTAGTGCGATCAAAACCCCCCTTGTCCATTCTGCTCCTCCATTCCGCGGTATCTTTTAAATGGCCCAAGAACCGACAGTTCAACATTTAGCATCTAAATATGTTAGCGAGCAATATTTTCACCGTTTAAATTCGCTCGCTTTACTATTGAGGATGGCGTGAGCTTCAACACTAAAGTACGAAACTCCGACCAAACCATTTTCGGATCAGTCTGAGTTCTTCATTTATTTCCGATAGGACCGACCACTGAAACAGCGGATGATAAAACAAGGTCCGCTCGGGAAGAAATCTTCAATCTAGTTCCGCTATTTCAGCTTAAAAATGGAGCGTTAGGCGCGACACAACCCTGAAATTTGGGAGTTGCAGGACGGACTAGACCCAAAGTTAATTCTATTTTATAGAAGTTTAAGAAAAATGTAGTATCTTTAAGCAATAAGTCGATCGAATATTACATAGTCTACAACCCTAACCACGATACCGCAGGAGAACCTCTCAATGGCTGAACAAAATCCAAACGAAGTGACTGAAGCAGCAACCGCTGAAAACGCGCAGCAGACCAGCGCACCAAAAAAGAAAGCGCCAGCAGCAAAAAAAGCTGCAGCTCCTAAAGCTGCCGAAGCGGCTCCTGCTCAAAAGTCACGCCGTCTTACACCTGCTGAGCGCGCCGATTTGCTGGCTGCTGTTGCGAGCGAAACTGCAGACGGCAAGAACACGCTGAAAGACACGCTCAAGAAATTCAACATTAAAGAACAGACATACTACAACTGGAAGAACGACGCACAGGCTAAGACTGCTAAGGCGGCATCGGGCTCCAAGAAGCAGGCAGCTGCCAAGCCTGCCAAAGCAAAGGCATCTACTTCAAAGCCAGCGGCAACGGTGTCCGCACCGGCCAAGGCGACCTCGAGCAAGTCCTCCCCTGCAACCGATGAACTCAAGGCTCTCGTTGCACTTGAAGCTGAAAATCAGCGCCTGCGTAAGTCGCTCGCTGAAAAGCTACGCAAGGAAAATGCTGAGTTGCGTAAGCGCCTCGGCCTGTAATTAGATACGACCGCGTCACCTTTCGGGTGACGCGGTCGTCTGCATTCCACCGCCTTTCAAGGACACGGTGTTGGAATGAGGACATTCTTTTTGTTCTCGACAAGCGAATTTGTGCTGTTTAGTCTTCTTATAATGGAGCAACCGGTAAAACGTCGCGCACTCTTCTTCATTGGGGGATATGATCCGAAGACGCCGGACGCGTATTTCGGACGCATGACCAAGGAACTCCGTCGGTTTGACGAGCTTTGGGAGACGCGAACGGAGCTCTTAGAGTTAGATGGAAGCACAGACATCGCTTCGGCTCGCATTCGATCACAATGTGTGGCTGAAAACTGGCAGACCGATTGTGACTTTACCTTCCTGGCGCTCGATTCTCTGGTTCTCGCCGACTTCAACCGCCCACTCCCTTGGCGGCTCGCAAAATATCTTTATGCGTTCATAGGCTTTTTGTTCTCAGGCGCCTGGCGCTTTTTCCTGACTGCTTGGCGCTTCGGGCTCTATTTTCTTTACCCATTTCTAGCGATAGTCGGCTTTTCTGTCATCGGCGCAGTGGTGGCCCTGCTTATGCCTTCGATCTTTGGTCCCGCAAAAGCGGTAATCGGCATAATGACGTTTTTTGTGGTCCTTGCAGTTTTCGGTAAACGCTGGTCCGTGAACCATCTCATGGATTTATGGTCATTTTCATTTGATTTCATCTGCTCTAAGAGAGACGATGCCGATCAGTTGTTGGATCGCTTTGCCGAAAAGATTGTGCGACAAGTCAAAGACGGCGCGTATGACGAAATCATATTGATCGGGCATAGTACGGGTGGGATGTTGATCCTCGAAACAGCCGCCCGTTGTTTGCAACGGGACCCAGATTTTTCTCAACGGGCGAACAAGGTCATTGTCCTTACGCTTGGTTCAACAGCGATGAAGGCCGGGTATATTAGTCAGGCGAAAAAATTTCGCTCGAATGTACAACTGCTCGTAGACGACGGGAAAATGGACTGGGTGGAAATCCAGTGTTTAACAGATCCGATTAATTTTTATAAAACCGATCCAGTCGTTGAGATGGGGCTCAGAAGGAATAAGGGCCGAACATTTCCCCTCGTAAGGGCGGTAAGGATGCGGCAAATGTTGTTGCCGGAAACCTACCGACGGATAAAGCGCAACCTCTTTCGCGTTCATTACCAGTATGTGTTCGCAAATACAGAGCGCTATTGGTACGACTTCTATCAGATCTGTTACGGTCCGCTTTTTCTGATCAACCGGGCGAAACATCACATCATAGGCAATCCATCCGACGAGGAGAGTGCTATATTATGACGTCTCAGATTGCTGTGCTCGTTTGGGCAATTGGTCTCATCATTTGGACCGTAGTTCGGATCCCACATCGTAGACGCGCACGTAGAGTCGGCGTCAACAGTGATGAGCGTACGCTTGCAGACAGACTAGCTCTGTCCATAGCGACTTTGTCGCTTTCAGTGATACCGATCGTCTACATTGTCACAGGATTTCCATCAGGTGCTGACTATAGCTTTCAGAGCTGGCTTGCATGGATCGGGCTTTTTGTTCAAATTGCCTTCCTCCTGATATTTTATATTAGTCACCGGCAGTTGGGACGGAACTGGTCAGTTTCCCTACAAATTCGCGAAAAACATGAACTTGTCACCGAAGGTATCTATCGCTATGTGCGACATCCCATGTATCTCTCATTCTGGCTATGGGCTGTAGCGCAATTTTGTCTGCTCCCGAACTGGTTTGCGGGTGGCGCAGGAATAGTCGGCGTGGGCATATTGTATTTTTGTCGTGTCTCTCAGGAGGAAGCGATGATGCGTACGCATTTTGGTCCCGATTATGACGAGTATTCAAAGAGAACAGGTCGCGTCGTTCCTAAGTTCTGGTGACTAATTTGAGAAATCATCTTCGCCTCTCCACTCGTCACCTCAATCGGCGTCACGTTTTAGCCGCTGGTTTGGCTGTCTTCGCTGCGCCCACATCGCTTGTGCAAGCGGCCATGAATGCTCGTAGGACTTCACTACAAAGCGACGCATCGATTTATCTCCTCCGCGGCTTTGCAAATATTTTTTCCCGGGGACTTGACCAAATTGCGACAGACCTTCGCTCAGCTGGCATTGAAGCTATCGTTCGCAATCACAGCGCGTGGCGGTCCGTTGCAGCGACGATAATCGCAGATTATAAGAGCGGTCAGAAGAGATCTATCGTCCTTATTGGTCACTCTTTGGGTGCCAATGCAATTATATCGATCTCTGAGGAACTGGCCGAAAATGGCATACATGTTGACTTGCTGGCAAGTTTTGCCGCCACGGCGCCGGCGCCCTTACCGCGCAACGTCAAGCACGCGATAAACTATTATTTTTCCGAGAATGGCTGGGGTTTGCCTCTTGTAGCTGGTCCACAATTTAAGGGAAAGCTCGAAAATCGGGATTACTCCCGCGCCAAAGATATCGGGCATTTTAATATTGATAAACAGCGCGCGCTTCAGGTCGAGGTAGAGCGCCAGATCATGTTAATCGTAAAAAGGCGAACCTAGATCGACTAAAATTCCACTATAAGGGTGAGTGCTCGAACTTCTAAGCTTATCCGTCGTTCTTATCGAGTTTAAAGGCCTTTATGAAGTGGTTACCGATCGGCGCAGCTCTCCAAAGAATGCTATTCAGCCGAGCGATAATTTTATGACGATAGACCGGCAGCCTTCCTGGAAGCAGCGACCTTATCGCCCTTTCGGCAGTAATCCTAGCATCTATGTCGCCTGCCTTGCTGCCTACAACGACTTTCACCGCTGCACCCATCTGATTGCGCTAGCGCATCGCGTCGAGGGTTCATATGACGAGGTTCGCACCATGTGATCGAAGTCGAAATCTTTCCGAACACTGGTCGGCGCTTTAAGCGTGGGAACGGCGGCGTTCATATTTCTATGCCGAAATTTCTCAATCGCCAGAATGAAAATGCGAGCATTTATGTGATTGAAATAAGCGATATTTTCCGAGTAATGCAGCAACGTTCGTCGCACGGCGACAACCGAACGGCAGCCAAATGACGGGTCATCGAGGGCCGAAAATCTTCCGTCATTTGGTGTGCTTTCTTCTCAAACGTTCTCAGTTCACAGGGCTAGGATTGGTTTTGGGGTAGGTCTTGACCACCTCAACCGATGAGACCCTGTCATCCATTCCATAACGGCCCAGATTTTGAAGGCCCCATCTAGACAGAGTGACTTTTTGGCTTTGTCCGAAGCGCGGGTCGCTAAAGTCATGGTTGTAAAGGGTAACGTTTAGCCGCCCAGCACGTTGCTTTGGAACGAAGATGCTGCTCATCGTGTCATTCGGTATCCCTAGACTTGCAACATTGAAGCGATATGTTTCCTGCATGTTGGTCTTTAGCCCTTGAGGCGTAAAGATCAGCATTTCTTGTCGCGAAATCAACTTGTCTGGAGTGAGACGTAAGGAGGAGTTCTTGCCTAATCCCATTTCATGTTCGAACACGTGTACATTGTCACCCCATGGGTAAGGCCAGTTTGTCGTATCATCGATTGAAGGAGGGTCCTCTTTCGGTATTTCTGGCGCATCGACGTATTCAAGACCCTTAATGTCGAACCAGACTTGCACATTTAGATCGGTCTTTTGTGGATCTGCTGCTATCACGCTCCAGGTCGTGTACGGACCGAATTTGTCCATGTCGATCGTTATCTCGCCTTTTGCCCTGTCGTCTGGGTCGAGCCATTGAGGACCGTCACGCTCAATGGCGACAAGACGCACCTTGAACTTGTTGTTGACGACACGAGGGTGAATTGTTGGACGTATTGTATCCCGTCCGAAATATCCAGGAGCCGGAAGCAGGTCGCTTGGGCCTTTGTCAAATAGCCGATAGGCTTCCCGACCTTCAAACCAAAGATACCACTCCAATTCGTGGTCATGGCCGCGGTTTTCGGAATAGTTGTTCGGGTTCCAACGCGTAAGTTGAACGCTCAATTCCTTTGCCAGCATTTTCTCTCGTTCTCCCATTCAGTAGAAATTGAAGCTTGGCAGAAATTCACGTTTTGACAAGTAAGCAGCTTAAATCAAGAGGTTTGCTAGGCTAAAGACGACCTTAGCTGGGTTCACTTAAGCATCCTTACTCAAAATGATGCACTCAATAAAAACCCATGCACTGTGGCAAGCAAAACACTGGTTTCTTATAAAGGCGGTTTCAAGCCTGCAATGGAGCTGGGCTAACGATGTTCAAACGAAACAATTCCTGCGTGAAAGCGTTGTCTTAATCGGCGGCTGAATTTCCGAGCTTCAACGAAGGAGAAGTAGCCATGATAGAGAACGGTTATAAGGTGAGACAAGAAACCGATGGTACGTGGTCAGTGGTAGAAGCCTATCGCGGCGAACCCGTAGAATATAGAGCTAAATTGCAGACCGGTTTAACCGAGGCTGAAGCGAATGATTGCCTTGTTCAAGTCACTCGCACATACATGGAGCGACAACATGAAGGCGGAAGCGGCAACTTACCTTAGATCAACTCACATGGACGATGCCGCCCCAAAGACTGACCATCCCATCTCCTTGCACAATTTTTCAAGGGCGCGAGTGCCAAGCAAGGAGTTGCCATGCTGGTTCAGTCCTGGCGACCAGACAGCGATCGACGCAATACCGGGAACAGTTGCAATGATCCCACCGCCCACGCCACTTTTAGCCGGCACTCCTACCCGAAAAGCGAAATCGCCAGAGCCGTCATAATGGCCGCACGTCATCATCAGCGCGTTAATTCTAAGAGCTCGCTCAACACTGACAATTCGGTGACCACTTAATGGATCCCAGCCTGAAGCGGAGAGGAAGAGGGCAGAGCGTGCCAGTTGTTCGCAGGACATCGCCAATGCACACTGGTGATGGTAAACGCCTAAAACATGCGAAGGATGGTTATCGAGGTTTTTGTTCGCTTTGAGCAGGTTGGCAAGCGCTGCGTTATTAAAACCTGTTTGTTCCTCGGCTTTCGCAACGTTCTCATCTATGAATATATCATCGTCATCCGAGACTGACTGAACAAATCGGACAATCTCGCCTATTGTCTCCCGCGGTTTATGAGAACTTAGCAAGATATCGGCGACGACAATTGCCCCGGCATTGATAAAGGGGTTGCGCGGGATGCCTTTTTCCAGTTCCAACAGAACGCTTGAGTTGAATGGATCACCAGATGGCTCGCGGCCTACCCTATTCCAGATGCTGTCACCGCGTTTACCGAGTGCAAGCGTCAAAGCAAAAACTTTGGAAATACTTTGAATCGAAAATTTTTCCTTTGCGTTGCCAACGGAGAGCAATGCTCCCTCATGTAGCATCACCGCCATTCCAAATTTAGCTGGATCGATCTGCGCAAGAGGTGGAATGTAATCCGCAACCTTCCCGCGGGCTTCCACCTGTGAGATCTCTGCCTCGATATCGGACAGAACGGCGCTCAATCGCTGCTTCAATTCAACTTCCTTCAAGGCTTCCAATTGTGAACGCGAAAGCCGTGATTCGGCTGTCTTTGAAAGAGCTAACACAAGGATTATAGGGAAAACCAAACATTAATGTCCGCCCCGCAAATATCAGATGAACCGCAGCTCTTTGAGAGTCTGCTTCGCTTGCATCAGTATGATGATTGCGGATCTCTGTCGTCTTGTAAAACAGTCTTTCGTGCTTAGTGGTTATTGTGTCTGGCTGTCCTGAAGCGCATTTTCAACCGGTTCCAACCCTTAAATAGCCCGCGTTTGGACGTGGATTCGAATATTTCCTCAGGACCATTGGGATCGAGGATTTCATTTTCTGCCAACCATTTTTCGATCTCAGAAAGCTCGGGCAGCTTATAGGGATACAAGCTGCGTCCGGTTCCACTCAAGGTTTCGATCGTTTCGATCATTGATCCGGTTTCCGCATAAAGACGCGATACGACCTCTTCCGTCACGCCCAAATGTTCAGCGATAAGGTCATTACGCAACCGACTGATTTCGAGTCTCAATCCTTTATACTTATCTTCGTCAGCAGAAAGGATGATGTCACATTCACTATCAAGGCGCATTGAGCGATTGTTGAGGTTCGAAGAACCGACCCGCAAAATTGTATCATCTACGACCATAATTTTGGCGTGAACGTAGATTGGGTTACCGTTCGCCGTTTGCGGGTGCCAGATCCGCAGCCGACCGCTGTGATCGATGCGTTGCAAAGCCTTTACCAATCTCGCGCGGGCAGTGTCCATGGCAAGTGGCTCCAACCAGCCCTGAGCTGAATTGGGCGTGACGATAATTATTTCAGGAGGGTCTGGCTCTAAGAGACGCTCGGCCAAGGCATGAGCGATTTTTCGCGATGCAAAATATTGACTTTCTGCGTAAATCAAACCCTTCGCTCGCCGTACCATATCGAGCCACGCCGCCTCGATTTCATGTACTGGCAACTGATTTTCCATTTTCGGAAGGGTCCGGGCGATACCCAGATGCATATTTGCAAAGGTCGCAACCAAAGTTTCAGGCCAACAGTCGTGCCGCTCTGCGCAGGGTCCCAGGGCTTCACCTGTAGCCGCTTCCCACCGCATTCTGGCGAGATCTCCGATTGCCTTGGCGGCGTCGCCATCAAAGGCGCTAGTTGTGTCATGCCACGGCTCCTGTGGACAGCCGCTTGGCGTAACCCTGCGCGGATCGTCGTCAAGGTGCTCACGGGTGTCCCAGCGCCGCATTGTAAGGTCAATTCCACCGCAAAATGCGATGCTGTCATCGATTGCCACGATTTTCTGATGGTGGGACGCAGCTATTGGATGTTTTGCATCGAACTTCAACGTAATCCGCGGGTGAGCCTTCCATCTCATCACAGTCCACAGCATGTTACCGCGTAACAGGGCCCTTAGTGCACCCGTATCCCAGCGCAGCAATCGGATTTCTAATGAGGGCGTCCGATCTGCCAGCCAAAGGATAAAGTCGCCCAAATACTGCGGCCCTCCGTCGTTGCTCTCGCCAAGAGAGATCCGGGTGTCAAAATCCCAGCCGACAAGCATGATTGATTGACGTGCCTTTAAGAGCGCCTTTCGAAGGGAGATAAAGTAGTCGGCACCGTCGACAATGAACGCAAAGCGTTCAGCGTTTTCGACCCGCCAACAATTCAGCCCAGGCTGCAACATCTGATCTTCGGACATGTCCCCCGCCTTTTACACATATCGCCTGGGAAGTGCGGCTCCAAGAAAATGGAGCCTCAAACGATCTTGTTGCTTTCAGTCTGCTTCCCCCCTTCAATTTGATGGACATCTTCTACTTTTCCATTCGAAAAGAGGATAAGGGTGATTAAGGCAAACACCATAATGATAAGTGCAATGTCGAATGCGTTCACCGCGCAAGCAATACCAATAGCCCCTGTGGCCCAGAGACTTGCAGCTGTGGCCGTTCCTTTGACAGAAGAACTAAGACGTAGGATTGCTCCACCTCCTATGAAACCCATGCCGGTGATAACCCCTTCAATTATCCGGGCCAATGCCTCGGGGCTTTGGGCTGTAATTCCTTCGGTCGCCTGGACAAAACCACAGCTCGCAACCGCAACGAGAGGAAATGTCCGCAACCCCGCACTTCGTTCTTCTCTCTCTCGGTGCCACCCGATGGGAAGAGCTAAGACATAGGCGGCGACGAGCGTGATCACATGAGGCCAAATGTTGAAATTGTCGGAATTCAGAGCGTCATAAAGCGCGGCGTGGAATTGTTCCATACGTTCAACCCTCAAGATTTGTGCGTCATAAACGTATCAAGCTCAATAACGTTCCAATGACCTTCAAACTACAGGGTGCTGGAACAAAGGCTCAACAGTTAAGTTAACCCAAACCTCTCACTGACGTGGTGCAGATGCATAGCCACCGGGTATTTGGAGTCTCACGGCCTTTATTGATTAAGCAGTAATGAAAGGAACTTCCGTGCGGATTGCGACTTACAATGTGAACGGGATCAATGGTCGATTGCCGGTCCTTATGCGATGGCTCAAGGAAGACAGACCCGACGTTGTAGCGCTTCAGGAATTGAAGACAACGAACGAGAAGTTCCCGCACTCGTCGTTGTCCGAAATTGACTACCAGGCAGTGTGGCACGGTGAAAAGAGTTGGAATGGTGTTGCCATTCTTGCCCGAGGTCAGAAGCCTGTTTTGACACGAATTGGCCTACCAGGCGATCCCCGTGATACGCAAAGCCGCTATATCGAAGCTGCCGTAAATGGTATTCTTGTCGGTTGCCTTTATCTTCCGAACGGCAACCCGGTGCCTAGTCCAAAATACGACTTCAAGCTTTCCTGGCTCAAAAGATTGCACACTTATTCGGCGGAACTCCTGGACAAGAATGTGCCAATAGCATTGATGGGCGATTTCAATATAATACCGACCGATTTTGATGTTTACGCCCCTGAGCGGTGGCGCGATGATGCGCTGTTTCGCGAGGAAGTCAAAGAGGTTTTTTCTTTGCTTTTAAGCTTGGGTTGGACGGATGCGGTCAGGCAGCTACATCCGAAGCAACAGAGTTTTACTTTTTGGAAATACTGGCGCAACTCTTTTCAAAGAGATGCAGGTCTCAGGATAGACCATGTTTTGCTCGATCCCAAGCTTGCGTTAAGGCTTCGAACGGCAGACGTTAGAAGAGAGCCTCGAGGTTGGGTCCGATCAAGTGACCATGCACCTGTAATGGTCGTTCTCGATTAAATGCCAGGATGAATTTAATATGCGCAGGGCTTTTTAGGCTGCCGCAATGTGCACAGTCGCTCACTCTTCCACCTCTCAGATGAACCACGCCTATCCCGTCCGAGGACAAGCGTCAGGCTCTCAATCGGATTGAGCAGGCGTACTCGGCTGGTCGGCACCGGTTCCTGTCTGTTGGGTATTACCTTTCTCGACCTCGCTAGGTGATTGGCTGGGTGTGTCCGAGGTGTGAGGCATTTGAATGCCCTGTGGTGGCTTACTCGAACCACCAACATCTTCGAGGATCCGCTTTCACCTCTCAAACTCTTGTTCTCCGGCATCATCACCTCCAACACAAAATAGCGATATAAAGACCCGTAAAAGAATGACGAGGAGCACTGATAATATTGGGGCAACGCCCTCACAGTCTGCCGCTTTTCTCATATTCGCGTGCTCCAGGATCCCGTGCCCTCATGCCACCCGTTCGGCTGTATACTTTGACGCCATAAACGCCCTTTCAAGCTTGGGTGATGGCGCTTCGATCGGGTTAGGATCACCGCATTCCGGGCTCAGTCTCATATGGAGCCACTGCCGGATCTAAGCCGGGGACTTTATCACCAGTCTCGCCTTTAGAACGGCACCACGCGTGCGGGCGCCAGAACTGCGGTCGGGTTGAATTTCTTTTACCATTTTAAACCTCCCGATCAGAACCGCGCAGTCCCGCTAATGTCCCCTCTATCCCTCCCTGCGGTTTATAGGTTTTGGGATTCAGTTGGTCTGATCCTGCTAACCTTTTAGGAATGCCATTTTCTTTGCACTCTTGGCCTTCGTTGAACGCCTTGAATAAAAATCTGACGAGGCTGAAACTTTTTGAAAGCTGAGGAGTTATTTGAGCAATGCAAAGCCAGTCTGCCAGTGAGATTACGATATATTCACTGGCCGTGGTGCTAGCTATAAAAGGAGATAATCAACATGAATTCTATCATCTATTTAGTAGGTCTTGTCGTAATCGTGTTGTTCATTCTTTCTTTTTTGGGATTACGTTGATGGTTGACCAAACTGTAATCGATAGTTCTTCAGACCGCGGATACGTTGACTGGGCCGCGATTTTTGCTGGCGCTGTAGTTGCGTCCGCTATCATGGCAGTTATGACGGCTTTCGCGAGCGGGCTGGGCCTAAGTTCGTTTTCGGTCGATGATGGTGGCGACCTCAGTGTTGCCTGGCTTGTTATAACGGCACTTTTCTTAATCCTGTCGATGGTCGCATCCTATATGCTGGGTGGGTATATCGCTGGCAGAATGCGCCGCCCGACGGGGACCGCGACGCGGGACGAGTCTACCGTTCGCGATGGGATCAATGGTCTTGTCGTATGGGGTCTTGGAACTGTGATTTCTGCGCTTTTCGCTCTCAGTGTGTTATCAGGCGGAGCTAAAGTTGTTGGAAATGTTGCCCAGACAGCTGTTGAGGCCACAGGTTCCGTCGTTGGCGGCGCTGCACAGGGCGCTGGACAACTTGCTGGTGGTGTCATGACAGGTGTCGGAAACGCAGCAGGTGGCTTGGCGCAAGGTGCGGGCCAAGCCGCAGCACCCTCCGTCGAACAGATGTTGCCAGAGGGCTTGAAGACCAATCCAATGGATTATCTGACAGACACGCTACTTCGGACTGACAATCCAAACATGACGGCTGGTCAGGAAGTCCAGGATGTTGCCAATTTCCAAAGGCAGGCCGCTGGTATCCTCGGTAATTTGCTTTCAACAGGCGAAATCTCTGAAGCAGATAAGACTTGGCTGAGTACGCAAGTCGCTAATCGCACGGGCATCAGCCAAACTGACGCCGACACGCGTGTCAATCAAGCAGTGGAACGGGTTCAGACACTTCGGACAGAAGCTCAAACGAAATTTGATCAAGCCCAAAAGGCGGTTGCGGATGCGAGAGCTGAAGCTGAGAAGGCCATCGAAGAAGCCAAGACCAAAGCGGCCAATGCTGCGGAGCAAGCAAGGATTACCGGTATTTTGACTGCATTTTTTCTTGCCGCTTCCGCGCTTGTCGCTGCTGCAGCAGCATATATTGGTGCGGTGCATGGCGGCCGCCATCGCGAGGAAGGTCGTATATGGGGCGGTCTTGCGTATCGCCGATAACAAGAGATACGACCGGCCAAACAAACAGGATCTCTCTAGAGATCCTGTTTGCCATTTTGCCAATTGCGCCCCGACCGAAAATTCGTCGGATCTTTGAAAAAACAGTTCCAAGCCCGATCAGTGGGAGGCGCTAATTTCAGCGCCTCATCACGCTTTATTATTTTTGAGCGAGTGCTTGAACACCGTCGAGTGCGCATTCGGCGTCGATGCTGCCCGTCGGCGCACCACCGACACCTATCCCCCCGACCAGCGCTTCGCCGATCTTGATTGGAAGACCACCTGCCTGGATGACAAAGCGGGAATCCATATCTCTCATGCCACTATTTGCTGGCTTGGAGGCGATGAAATCGGCGATTTCACCGGAATCGCGGCCGAGCGCTGCTGCGGTGAACGCTTTGCCTGTTGCGCTATTGCCTGTGTGCGGGCCAGAGAGGTCCGCTTTGAGAAGAACCTTGGTCGATCCATCGCGCCCTACAACTGCGACACTCACATTGTGTCCCTTGGCGGCGCAGCTTTCGAGTGCAGCCTGGGCCGCTTTTGTTGCCAGTTCAAGCGGGAGATAAGGGGTGGTAGGAAGCGTCTGGGCAAAAACTGCGCCCGGAGCCATCGACAAAGCCAAAATTGCAAGTTTGCGGATCATGGTTACTCCTTAATCGTAATGAGCGCAGTCTAACCCTTCTTTTTGCCTTAGAGTATCCGTAATTACAGCATGATCCTCCGTAGTTCTACTGAGGAGCAATGCCTTGCAACAACATACGTGTCATCTCTGCCTGTGACGTCGTTCCCAATTTCAATCCGATTGCTGCTCGATGACTGTCGACGGTCCGTGGGGACAAACCAAGGCTATCGGCGATTTGCCTGGTGGTGAACCCTTGTCCAATGCGCTCAAGAACTTCACGCTCCCGGACAGTCAATGTAGCGAGCAAAGCCTGGTTTTCAGCCCTAAGGGCCTTATCAATGAGCAACTGCGAAAGCTTGTTCTGAGCCTTATGAATAGCGTCAATCAAGTCTTGTTCGTCTATGGGTTTGGAGAGGTAATCTACAGCGCCGTTCTTAAACGCTTTCCGGCAAGCCTCGATATCCCCATGACCAGAGATTATAATCACCGGCCAATCAACAAGTTGACCCTCAAGTCGCTCCTGGAGTTTCAGACCGGTCATGACCGGCATGCGGATATCAAAAATCAAACATCCTGGTTCTAAGCGAGTGAGTTGGGCAAGAAAAACTGTCGGATCTGCGAAGGTTCTGACTTCAATGTCGATGGTCGATAGAAGAAGACTTAGCGCTTTTCGGACGGCTTCGTCGTCATCCACTAAATAAACAGGGTACGCCACATTGCTATCCTTCGCCTTGAGTATTCGGCAATTCAACCCGGAACATTGCCCCGCGGCTGTTGGGAATGCAGTGAATCTCACCGCCGAAACCTTCGACCAGCCGTTTGCTGAGTGCCAGTCCCAGGCCCGTGCCCTCTGAACGTCCGGTCGTAAAGGGAGTGAAAAGCCGGTCGAGAAGTTGCGGGTCCACGCCGGGCCCATTATCGGCTATTTCGAGGACCGCGAGATTATTTTCAAGCTTCAACGACGCCTCAACTCGGCGGCCATCTTCCGAAGCGTCGTCTATAAATGCTTCAATCGCATTGCGTAGGAGATTGAACATGACCTGTTCCATTTCCACTGCATCCACGGTGGCTATGACGGGGCTTAACGGCATAATGAGTTCAATGCTAACGTTTCGACGGCGCGCTTCTTGATCGAGCAGCGTCTTAACCGTCATCAGCGAGTTTCTCAGATCTGAGGGCCTATTTCCCTGCCGTTGCGGACGTGACCAGTTACGGAGCCGATCCAAAATAGCCGACGCTCTGCGAGCCTGCTGGACGATATCATCAAGCGCTTCTCCAACAGCGGAAAGATTTTTTCGTTCCAACAGTCGCTTGCTTGCCTGAGCACTTGCAAGAAGGGCCGTCAAAGGCTGGGTGAGTTCATGAGCCATGCCACTGGCCATTTCGCCGAGCGAATTGACACGCGTCGCATGAGCAAGGCGGGCTTCAAGACCACTTAATTCCGCTTGCCGTTCAGCTTGCCGCGTGCGTTGCGTCTGTCGCGCGATAAACAACCCGCCAAAAAACAGCAGATTAACCAAGACCAGGATCGGAACCAGACGATTGGGTGGCAGTAAATCAGACCAGCCTATAGCGATGGCCGTTTCAAAAATGAGCGGTTGTGTGCTGCTTCCCAGCTTCTTCGAAAATTGCGCATTATTGAAGGATCCCGGATGGCTGGACAAGACTGTTCCATCTGGCATGAGGATGCGACGCGCGGTGCCGGGACGGTCCCAAAACGGATCATCCGAGCTGATCAACGCATCGGCATTTATCGACAGCATGAGCCCATCATGGGGACTTTCCGTGTTGGGGCTGCGTTTCACGATCAAATAGTGGCCGGGTCTTTTGTCCGACGACATGAGGTGGGGAACTTTGCCCGATGACAAAGCTGCTTGTCGAACGGCTGTAATCAGTTCCGGTTCGAGAGGCCGACTTCCGATCACTCGTCCTTCGGGATTTACCGGCACCAGCTGGATTTCATCAATTCGCGGGTAAAAACGGATGATGGTCCCAGCGACTTCCTCAAACACATCGAGCTGTGAAGTCTCTTCGCTTCTGGCTTTGGATTGTGCGATCGTTGAAAGCGCTGTGAGGTGCGCATCGTGCTGATCCACCCGCTGCGATGCCTGGCGATGCAAGGTGAAACTCGCTGCCTGAAGCTGGGATAACAACGTGGTATGTTGATAAATCGAAAGGCATAGAACGCTTGCCAAGTTTAAGACCAACCAGACAGATAATGGAAGTAGCGCTCGCCGCGATAGCCGGCGCTTTTTTCCATTATATCGATTCATCAATCATACCCGGCTTCAGTGATCCTCTATTTAGCATAGCGGCAGAGCTTTTCCCAGCCAACCCCAAATAGCAGATCTTTAGCCTCGTTCAGTTATACCCAAAACAGAAGCTGCTTGATTGCTCTTCAAACGTCCTAAATATCTGGCGTCAGCGAGCTTTCAGGAACGGAAACGCCAGAAGTTGCGGAACATTGAGACGAACCTGGAGTTCAGTTCCTGCATCGCGAAACTTGTATAATGCCGCTTAGGCTCAAACCTGAACAGAGAAAAATGGACGTCGCACTTATCATCGGCTATCTCGCCTCGCTTTGTTCGGTCACAAGTTTTGTGCCGCAAATCGTGAAGGTCGTACGAACAGGTGACACTGCAGCCATCTCATTACGCATGTACACTGTCACGGTGATTGGCTTCGCCTTATGGTCCGTTTTTGGCTTCTTGCGGCATGAGTGGCCAATCATTCTCACAAACTGTTGTTGCTTCTGTCTCTCCGGATTTATCCTGTTGAGGAAGTATAAATCCTCGTGAGCATCTGTTATCGTCGGTCTCGGTCACCTCATCTTGTGCACAAGGTTTGTGTTTTACGTCATCGACCATATCAATTCAGCTACTCTCTCACAGGCATCTGCGCGAAAGGCCCTGTAGATACTGGGTCCCGCGACTGTTGACTTTACCATACATCAATTCCATTTAACCAAGGATATGGGAAAGAAAAGCGACACCGACGCAGAACGCGTGCAATTGACACAAACCTGGCAGCTCCCTGTTACAGCCACGCTCGGCTCTGGTGTTCGCGCCAAGGGAATTTTTCAGGAAATAAGGGCGCGCGTGCCAGTCATCGTGCGTAAAGCGATAAGCTTGGAAGCTGGGACGATTTCATTGTCGTTGCCAGTTGGTTCACGTGACCGCTTTGATTCAACTGTCGCTTCGATAGATCGCGTCCTTGAGAAAGTGACTGACTTGGCCGTTATTCCAAGGGAAGTGGAAGACATTCTCGCAATATCAACGACTGAACGTCACAAGTGGTTGAAAGACGGGCGTCTTCCAAGCGCTGGAACGCGTACAGTGAAACTGCGCGGTCGTGCCAGAAAAATTACTTTTCATGTCTTTGATCCCGAAGTGATCGAAGACATTCTTGATCGTGGGGCCACGGAAATATGGCGTGAGCACGATAGAGAGACCGCGTCTGAGAATAGAAAGCGGGCCGCCGCGAAGGCCAAATTAATACGCTCCCAGAAGAACCTTGAAAAGCAACAGACAGCCCCAAAAAATGCAAACAGTGACGGTTCAACACCAAAGGGGTGGGATGAATTCAACGCTGACGGTCTTCTTAAATAAGCAACCGGCGTCGTGAGTTGGTTTGTGTGGTTTTGGTCCGAGCGAGGAATTCGCTCAAAAAAATCTGAGAAGACTAAAAATGTGAACCCTTTTTGGTGATATGATGAGCTGCGGACACTTCTAGCGTGGGGACCGGCGTGTAAATTCGATAATTGCTGGTATTGAGCGATAAAACCCCATCAGAGCGAGGCTCAGAATAGCGACATTTACAGCGAAGAATGCCCAATCGACCTGCGTCGGAAACTGATCGAATTTTACCCAGCTTAATCTGACCTGTTGGGGATACCGCGAAAATGGTGAGCGTGAAATATCCTGCTGGATCCATTTGAGAGGCCAGCCGAAATTTACCGAGGCTTGGTGCGATAAAGAGATGACACGTTCACTCTTCAGGTTAGCGATCGTCCAGATTATGATGCTAGAAAGCGGCAAGCAGCATAAAAACACCTTTAGGCGATTGGCAAACATAATGATGGCCTTGCTAATACTCGAAAAGTCCGTGCAATATTGTGCTTATTGAGCACCGCATCAAGGTAAATTCTTGGCTTTCGGGCTAAAGCTTAACGGACCTGCGCTTTGGCCCGGTTGATAAGATGTCGCTCGACTTCCTAGCTTGTCATCTTAGCAAAGAAGCGACGTAAACCGTGACCACTAATGAGAACGCCGTACTGCACAGCCTTGAACGCATATGATCACGCCTCTTGGCAGATGAAGAAGCGGCGTTAAGTCTTTCCAGCTTGATCAGAGAACGTATCCTGCATTTGCACGATTCTAAGCAGGGCAGTCCGCAACCAATCTGCGCACAATGAAATTTGTACACTCCTGGTTATAGCGTTGATTGTGCAAATGCAAACGCAAGGCAAAATTGTCTCACTAGGCAGGTCAGCTGCGGCTAGCGACACAATCATTAATTTCTACAGGCTCATCCAACCCGAGCTGCGACGCTGATATCATCAACTCAACCGCCGCAGATATTGGAGCGATAATCGGTATTTCAAACCAGGTTCGCAAAAATTCCGCTGCTTCTCCAAGCGGCCCTCCTCCAATTATCACCGCGTCGGCATCGTCTTGTAGACAGTCGTTTACAGCTTTCGCCAATTCTTTACATAATAAGTCATTATTGCCAGCTAATTGCTCTGGATCGCCGTGTGTGCAGCGAATTCCCGTATAGGTTTGAGCATAACCAAGCCAATCAGCGCGTGCCGCTATCGCATCTGCCAGATCCGGCGTTACCGTAGCAACTCCAAATTTCCGACCATTTTGTCCAGCCTCAATCATCGATGCCTCACAAATGCCGATGACAGGAATTGCAAGTCTGTTTTGAAGAGCAACAACGCCTGGGTCGCCATAGGCACTCACGATGATCCCATCATAATTAGGAGCCTCTCTAGTCGCGATTTCGATAACTTGAGCTGCCGAAGCTTGGAGCTGCACCTCATTCACGATCATCGATGGACTGCGGTCGGCGGTGGCCATATCAAGTTCAAGCCGCCCCTGAGCTGTCCGACGTGCGATGTTGAGCATCATCTCCGTCGTAGCCACTGTACTGTTCGGATTAATCAGCAATATACGCGGAGATGATGACATCAATTTCAAACCTGTTCTTTTGCAGTTTTTAATGTTGTTACGTCTGTTGTATCTAGATCAGCCGGTTGGGTCAGATCTTCCATGGAACGGCGATAGGTTTCCGGTCCCAATTGGATACAGAAAGCAAATACCGCATACATTGACGCTGCGAGACTGAAAACTCCAATCATGCCGAAGTTATCAAACAGCGCGCCCGCAATTGTTGGCACAAATGAACCAGCAGCAGAACCACTCGCGAGGATAAGTGCCACGCCGAAGCCGCGTATACGTGTTGGATAAAGTTCTGGTGCGTAGATCCAGATTGATGTGTTTAGGAGCAACACAAAAAACTGGAACACCGCTCCAAAAAACAGAACCAAATACAAGCTGGTTCCTAGATAGATAATGGCCAAGGCGGCAGCACATGCACAAACTGATCCCAGCGTGAGTACTTTCTTACGTGGGAAGTAGTAGCCAAAGGCTGAAGCTGCAATTGCGCCTAAAACACTACCACTTTGAATAATCATGCTGTAGAGCAGACTGCCCGAAAGAGTGTGCCCCATCGATATGAAGATCATGGGCATCAGAGTGAGCACAGAAAGCTGCGCGCCGTAACTCATCAAGATTGCGATCGCCACAGGAATAGTTCTTCCGATAAATGGCTGATGGAAAAGCTCTTTCCAGTTTCCTTTTGTCGGCGCAACTTCACTGGCCTCTGGCTTTGAGAGGTACTCTTTTATCTTGAGATTCTTAGGCCGCAAGGTTCCTGAAGCCAAGATTGAGAGTACTTTGTTTGCTTCTTCAGTTTTCCCTTGAGAGGCCAGAAAACGAGGGGTCTCAGGAACATATCGGCGGAAGAATACCACCAGAAACGCAGGGATTGCTAATACAGCAAATAACCAGCGCCAGTTGTTCTCGCCAGGAAACAACGTAAACACGAGCAAGCCGAATGCCGGTGCCAGAAAATTGCCGAAACCACCCGCCCCCACATTCACAAGGCCTGCTGCTGTCCCACGAAACTTTGGTGAGCAAAATTCAGCGAGCATTGTTACAGCTGTCGATATCTCACCGCCCACACCAAAGCCCACAATTGCCCGGGCCACACACATCCAACCAAAGCTCGGCGACAGAGCGCATAATGCCGAGCCTAGGGTGAACAGGAGCAAATTTATGCTAAGCATGACGCGTCGGCCATAACGATCTCCGAGAATTCCGGAGAGAAGACGACCTGCAGCAGCACTCGCAAAGGTTATCGTATTTAAGAATCCAATATCGGTACCCGTCAGGCCCCATTGCTCGCGCAAAATTGGCCCTACCAAGCCAATAGTGTTTTGTTCGAAGCTGTCGAACAGGCATCCGATAAGAACCAAAAGCAATATCTGTTTGTGCGCGCCCGTCACTCCTATGCTTCCCAGCGCTTGTTCCATTTGCTTATTTGCTGGCGAAGAGCCGCCAGTTTGTATCATTTGTTCCCCTGCCATAACGGTCTAACTCCCTTGTTCAGCCGTATGAAATTATTTTTTCATATTGAAGCACAAGAAATTTGATTTTGATAGTTATTTTTTATGCATGATAAACAGATAGATAGTGGATTTCTCGTGCGATTAAAAAGGATGCATGAGGCTTGAAATTCTGCTAATAACTTGCCTCAGTTGAAAATTGGATTTCAATCTGACTCATGAATGCGGCGCCAAGATCATTCCTTTCCCGTGTACGAGATGCGCTGGAAGAACTGCCTCCGGCCGAAAAGCGGCTGGGCGAATTTGTATGTGACTTTCCTGGTGAACTTGCGAGTTACTCGGCGTCCGAACTCGCCTCGCTTGCACATGTTTCAAACGCGACCGTCACGCGTTTCATACGTCGGCTTGGCTATGAAACTTACGAAGAATCCCGTCGTCATGCCCGCGAGGAAAAGCAAACGGGGTCACGTCTGTTCTTGTCGAGCGTCACTGACCTGGCTGAAGGACAATCGCTTGCAGCACATGTCGGCCAGGGAATTGCTAATCTTGAACAGACATTTGTTTCTATTCGCGATGCCCAGATTGACGCTGTGACGCAAACATTGCTCACCGCGCGCCGAATTTGGGTCATGGGCTTTCGCAGCAGTCAACCTTTTGCCTCTTATCTCCAGTGGCAAATGACGCAAGTAGTCGATAACATAGTGGCCATCCCTGGTCCTGGACAGACCCTTGCCGAGTATCTTGTGGCGATTGCGCCAGAGGATCTCGTTATAGTGTTCGCGTTGCGCAGACGCATTTCGAAGTTGGACGACATACTGTCGGCAATTGAGAAGCGGGGCGCTAAGCTCCTTTATATAACTGATGAAGGTGCTCCATTTCGTGCTTCCGCAGATTGGCACTTTCACTGCCAGACTCTTGCACCAGGTCCGCTTTTCAATCATGTGTCGGTCATGGCACTTTGTCATGTACTCACAACAAGGGCGATAGAAAAAGCAGGGGTTGCGGGTCGCAAGAGATTGCGTGAGATTGAAACACTTGGCGATGCACTCGAGGAGCTTTGATCCACCATCAACGTCAATAGATCCCGCGCGAAGTGTTAAGATGGAGCGCCGAATATCAACAAATTGAAGAACCTAGATTTTCCACTGCTCTGAGAGTTTGAATATGTCTGCATTACTCAATCTAGATCAGCAGACCATGTTCGCCCTCAACGCTCTGTTGCTTCTGGTTTTCGCTACCGCTTTTGCCTTTGCCGGAACCGGACGCAATGATCGCCTTTATTGGGCGTATATGGTGATCTCGAACATTGTATTTGCGATATCTTTCCTTGTCTTTTCACAAAAAATACGCGGAAGCTCAGCAGACCTTTTTCTACCGAATTTTCTGATTTTCGTAGGTTTGAGCCTGCGCTGGATTGCAATTCGCGAATTCTATGGCAAGTCAGCGACCATAAAAGCCCTTCTGATCGTCCCGTCAGCCGCAGTGCTCGCCTACATTTCCTGGCCACTGACGGGGCTTGGCACAGCTTTCGGCACAATAAATCTGCTGATTGCCGTTCAGATCCTTGTAATCATCTGGTCTATTGCCTGTGAAAAAGAAGATCTGAAATCAAAATGGGGACTGATCGCGAGTTACGCAGTGCTGGTAGTATCCTCGTTATTGAGGGTCCTGCAAGGTTGGTTCCTTGACCCATCTATGGATTCGCTTTTACCGGCCGATCTTTTTCTGCAGCTCAACCTGGTCGCTGCCGCTATCCACATCAGCGCCTCGGGAGCCTTTTCTTTATTGATCGCATACGAGCGTAGTGTGAACAATCTGCGCGCAATCGCACTACGTGATCCGTTGTCAGGCCTCCTTAATCGACGGAGCATAGAGGCATTTGCAAACCCTGGCCCAGGAAAGAGCCCAAGGGCCAAGGTGTCGATCATCATGATCGACATCGATTATTTCAAACTGATAAACGATTCCTATGGCCACGCAGCAGGTGACGCCGCGATAAAGCACTGTGCGAATTTGATCAGTGCAACATTCTCCAAAGACAGCTTGATCGCACGGGTGGGTGGAGAGGAATTCATGGTAATTGCCCCGGGCCGGACCTCGGCATGGAGTACAGAAACTTCCGATAGATTTCGCGAGAAACTTCTAGCTGAGCCACTTCATCATAATGGGCAAGCGATCCCGTTTACAGTGAGTATGGGTATTTGCAGTGGACATATTAACTCAAGCGCAGAGTTCGATGCTCTTTGGAATTGCGCCGATAAAGCTATGTATGTTGCAAAATCCGCGGGTCGCAACAAGACAGAAGTCAGTCGGCGCCCGTAAAGCAGCCGCGGCTAGGAGGATGCGGTTCGATTTTGCCGGTCCAATCCCCATCAGTTTCACGCAACTGAGGTCAGTTGCAACAACGAAACCGCTTTCGCAAGCTGTTCCGTTATTGAGATAATAAGCACTGCGATAGCTGGCATATTTTAAGGCATCAGAATTGCTCGCGGTTCTACAAGTTCATCGATCCCAAATGCGCCAATCTCCCTCCCAAGCCCGGATTTTTTGAAGCCGCCAAAGGGCGCTCTTGGATCATGAGGAGCGCCGTTGATGACCACGCGACCAACCATCAATTGCGCTGCCACGCGCTGCGTATTCTCCATGTCTTGCCCTAACACGTAGGCTTGCAGGCCGTAATCGCTATCATTGGCAATGGCTACGGCCTCTTCTTCATCCCGGTATGGAATAAGGCTAAGAACCGGCCCGAAAATTTCTTCTCGAGCAATACGCATGTCACTTGTGACATCGGTGAAGATCGTTGGTCGGACAAACCACCCTTTGGTAAGACCATCTGGACGCTCGAGCCCGCCGGTAAGTAAAGTAGCGCCTTCTTCCAGACCAAGACGGATATAGGATTGCACTCGGTTCCATTGCGCCAGATTTGCCATTGGTCCAATTCGAACATCAGGATTACTTGGGTCTCCGACCTTGAATTTGGCAACTTCCTGCTTCAACCGGGTCTCGATCTGGGAAAGAAGTGCCCGTGGCACTAGAATTCTAGTGCCTGCTACACATGCCTGGCCGCTATTGGCAAAGCCCGACAGCAAAGCGATGGGCAATGCATGATCCAAGTCCGCATCAGGCAAAATGAGCGTTGGACCTTTGCCTCCCAACTCAAGAACGACGCGCTTCATATCCTCAACGGCTGCAGTTTGAATGAGCTTGGCTGCAGAGGTCGAGCCTGTAAAACTGATCGTTGTCACATCTTTATCCCCCGTCAAAGCTGCGCCGACAACCGCCCCTGTCCCGTTCACGATGTTGAATAAACCGGCGGGCAATCCGGCCGAATGTAACCGCTCAGCAAAGAGCTGTGTCTGGATCGCGCTTTGTTCGGCGGGTTTAATGACGACAGTCGAACCAGAACCAATTGCATGTGCAAGCTTACTCGCAATAAAGCCGAAATTGCTGTTCCAAGGGGTGATTGCAGCTATAACGCCTCTGGGCAGCATTTTCACCATGCTCCGGCCGGCCACACGATCGAAATCATAATCTGCAACCGCTTCTGCCATGACATTGAAAGCTGAGGCAGCATTTTGCGCGGAGAAGCTGCTGAAATAGTGGGGCGCTCCGTACTCTTCACGCATTGCATCAATAAGCTCTTGAGGATTCGCAAGTACCGCTTCTGCAAGGCTCTTGAGCATATCAATGCGTTCGGCTTTGCTAGTTGCTGCCATCGCAGGAAACGCTCGCTTTGCAACCATAACCGCCGCCTTGGCATCATTGGCATTACCGAGGCGAACACTGCCAATCGTTTCCTCGGTAGATGGATTTGATAGATCCAGCCATTCATTGCCTTCAGGCGTAATAAAGGCTCCGTCGATATAAATCTGTTCGATCTTTCGCATGATAAAAATCCTTAAAGGTTGCTGCAAGAGAGTTAAGTCTCTGCTATTGACAAGTAAACATGCACGAATGTTTTCGGACTGATGAGGAGAATCGCGCGATGACCAATGCCACACTCGCCGAGTTGCAAGCCGTTGCGGCTGTGGCAAGAAACAAAGGTTTTCGGTCTGCAGCGCGCGAACTCGGCGTCTCCTCATCCGCATTAAGTCACGCTGTTAGAGGTCTGGAAGAGAGGTTGGGTGTCAGGCTTTTCAATCGCTCCTCACGCAGCGTCGCACTAACGACTGCTGGCGAAAGATTGGTTGAGGCCGTCATCCCAGCACTTAATGACATCGACATTGCGCTCGATAACATTCGGGAGGAAGGGCCCGAACCCACAGGCATCCTGCGGTTGAATATGGCACTTGGCGCAGCCCGGATGCTTTTGATCCCAATGATCCTTGAATATCTGCGGCTTTATCCGCGGATGGAGGTGGAGATGATTACCGAAGGTGGCCTTATCGATGTCATTGGCGAAGGTTTTGATGCAGGCGTTCGCCTCAGAGAAGCCGTTTCGCCAGATATGATTGCTATTCCGATCATTCCGAAGATCCGCTCCATAATTGTCGCCTCACCTGCTTATTTTTCAGGGCGTGATAAGCCTGTTCATCCACATGATCTGATGAACCACCAATGCATTCGCGCCAGAATGGTCAGTGGGCGTTACTATCATTGGGAGTTCGAAAATCAGTTCGAAGCGTTCCGTATAGATGTGCCTGGTCAACTCGTTCTAGATGAGAGCGGCTTGATGCTCGAAGCCGCTCTCGCGGGTGCGGGCCTCGCCTATCTCTCCGAATTTTCAGTCGACAAATATCTCAAGACTGGCGAACTCATTCAGATGCTTGATGAATGGACACCTCCCTATGAGGGATTGTGTATCTACTATCCCGGACGCAGACACGTACCGGCGAAACTCCGAGCCTTTATCGAGCTTGCAAAGCAATATGCTGCCAAACATGACAGTTGAAGGATTATGGCATGATCCGTCCCGATATTGCCGACCGGGACGGTGCCTTCGCCGCAACGCTTTGAAAGCCTCAGCTCGCGCCTGTCAGTAGACTGAACAGCCCAGTCAACGCTGAAGGCTCTGTCGATGTCAGATCATACGGACATGCCACTGAAAGCAGCGCAAAACCAATAAGTCCAACAATCATATACTTCATCTTAAGCGCTCCTTTTTTGCAGATTAAGTCTCTAAAATCGTCAGTTCCACAGCGATGTTGCCCCGCGTTGCTTTCGAATAGGGGCAGGTCTGATGCGCTTGTTCGACAATTGTGCGAGCCAGCTGCGGATCAATTCCCGGCAAATAGATCTGCAAGCGCGCCTGCAGAAAATACCCGCCGTCATTGGTTCCAAGGTCGACCTCTGCGTTGACGGCTACCTCGGACGGAAGACGAAGCTGTTGCTTGCCTGCAGCAATTGTCATTGCACCAATGAAGCACGCAGACCATCCGGCCGCAAACAGTTGCTCGGGGTTGGTTCCGGTCTTACCGCTGCCGGGAGGTGAAAGCCGTACATCAAGTGCGCCGTCATCACTCAGTGCTGCACCATCACGACCACCCGTCGTGCGGGCTTTTCCGGTATAGAGAACCTTTTCGATAGCAGACATTTTTCTTCCTCTCTTTTTGCAGCTTCGCAAAATAACTGCCAAACCGCTGACAAGAGAAAATTTAATGTCCAGCAGTATCCTGCATATTTCAGGAAATACCCAAAATGTATCACTACGTAGCCCGGATACATTGTTGAACAGGATCATCAACCCTTTGGAATTCTAACCTCAGCAGCCAAACCACCTCCCTCACGGTTGTAGAGCCGCACTGTTGCACCAATCGCTACACTAAGCTGCTGCGCTATGGCGAGCCCCAATCCGGTGCCGCCCGTCTCCCGGTTACGCGAGCGCTCAAGGCGATAAAATGGTTGCATCGCAGCCGCCAGTTTATCGTCTGGGATCCCCGGCCCTCTATCGGAAACAGTGATGACGAGCTCCTGGTTCTCCATCCTTTCGACCACTATCTCTGCTGCCCCAGAGAATTTCAGCGCGTTATCGATGAAATTGGTCAGAATCCTTCTCAAAGCGTGCGGCTTGGTCAGTGCCGTTCCTGAAACATTGCTTAAGACTGTGACCTGTTTTCCGGTATCCTGATAGTCATAAGCTACGCTGTCGATGAATGATGACAGGTCGATACGGGACGGCTTTTCGCCACGGCCATGTGTACTGCGCGCATAAGCAATCCCGTCCTGAACAAGCTGTTCGATTTCACGAAGATCTTTGATAAGTTTGCGCTTGTCTTCGGTATCTTCTGCCATATCCGCCCGCAGACGCATCCGGGTGATTGGCGTTTGCAGATCATGAGAAATCGCAGCCAGTATCTGAACCCGTTCCTCCAGATAATGTGCAATTCTGTCACGCATTGCATTGAACGCACGTGTTGCCTTAATCACTTCAACAGGCCCCGTTTCCGGAACCGGGGGCGTCTTGGTATTGGGATCAAGGGCCGCGGCCGCAGCTGCAAAATCACCGAGAGGTCGCACAGCCAAGCGCACGGCAAACCAGACGCACAAAATCAGCAAAATCATTTGTAATATAAATACATACGGCAGCCAGGATGCGATTGGCATTACCCCGCGGGGCGTTACATCAATCGTTAAAGGCTCGCCATCAGACAATGTCAGATGTGCCTGCAACCGCCGCCCCTCCCCTGGGATAGCTTCAACGCGCAAGGGATATTTATGCCCCGCAGCATCCTCAATGCGTTCAGCAATTTCAGCCCCACGTCCGCTCGTGTCTTCAACTCCAGGGTCGCCAGTTCCTAAAAGGAGGCGGTAATTGCCACGGCTAAGCCGGTTAAGCCACTCGGGCCGCTCCTGCGAAGGCAGGCGATCAATAACCGCGATCGATGTTGCCAGATCGCTCTCTAATGTGCCGAGCATAATTGCTTTAGCCGACATATATCGCTCGGCCACAAGAATGCTAAAAGACAATCCATAAGCAATCAGAAGGCCTGCAAACAAAATGAGGAAAAGCCGCGCACGTAACGTACGGGGCCAAAAGCGAAACTGAAAATTGTGAGTGCCTTGGATCATTATACGCGCGGCTCCGATATCTCAACAGGCACGGAAAAAACATAGCCCTCTGCACGTACGGTCTTGATGTAAAGCGGCTCTCGGGCATCGTCTCTTAATCTCTGTCGCAAACGGCTGACCAGAAGATCTATGGATCGGTCAAAGAGTTCTGCATCGCGCCCTTGCGTCAAATTGAGCAGCTGATCGCGGTTCAAAACCCGCTGCGGATGGTCAATGAAGACGCGTAAAAGTCGATATTCTGCACCACTTAGAGCAACCTCTGTTCCTTCATTATCGAGCAGATGCCGTCCAACAGTGTCCAGTCGCCAGTTTCCAAATTTAAGCAAGGTCCCAGCTTCGCTGATCTGAAGGTTCGGTGGCAACATGCGGGTTCGGCGCAGAACGGATTTTATCCGGGCCAGAAGCTCACGGGCTGCAAAGGGCTTGGAGATATAATCATCCGCCCCCATTTCAAGCCCGATAATGCGATCCATCTCGTCATCGCGCGCAGTCAGCAAAATGACCGGAACTGCCCTGTGTTTGCCAGCCCGCAGTTCGCGGCAAAGCACGAGCCCGTCATCACCGGGCATCATGATATCCAAAACAACCAGATCGACAGAGTTGGCTTCAAGAATACTGCGCATCTGGCGGCCATCAGCCGCAACCGTGGTGCGGAAGCCGTTCTTCTTCAAATAGCTTGAAACTAGCTCGCGGATCTCCCGATCATCATCGACAACCAGTATATGATCGATGTGTTCCATAACGGGCCTTTCAATCTTGTTGAGCTCAGATAGTCTTTATTGCTGCGAAAGCCTGCAGTACACAAAGCTTTTTGAAGCGACCGCCCGGATATTTTCAATCCGGGCATCGTACTTCGAACCTGGAACAGGCGTAGGTTTCATTGAAACGCACCACATCTGCAAATATTTTCATACAGCCGTGAATGCCTGTCAGCCATCATACGAGTGTCAGTGTCACAGAAATATTGCCACGGGTCGCTTTTGAATAAGGGCAGGTTTGATGTGCATCATCGATAATGGCCTGTGCGACACTTCTTTCCAAACCTTCAAGCGTAATACGCAATCGTGCCTGCAGCAGATAAGCGTCCCCTGCCATTCCCAGATCGATCTCCGTATCCACTGCCACGTCAGCAGGTAAACGCAATTGGCGTTTGGCGGCTGCTTTCGTCATCGCGCCAATGAAACAAGCAGACCAACCAGCTGCGAAAAGCTGCTCCGGATTGGTGCCGGGCTTGCCGCTTCCAGGCGGTGAAAGACGAATATTGAGCTCTGCATCATCACTCAGCGCCGAACCATTGCGGCCACCTGTGGTGTGTGTGCGCCCTGTATAAAGTATTCTCTCGATTTCAGCCATCATAGCTCTCCGTTCGGTCGTTAATGCCCTAACTGGGCATCTGTTAATCTCTTCGAAGAAGTTTTTATTGCGTCGTCGTATCCCGTGTATTTCACAAAGTACGGGTAATGTATCAAATTGTATCACCCCCGAATTTTCCGGCCTGAGCACAAAATATACGCCAAGACTGGTTGTTACATTTAAATACAATTGGCCACAGGTCAGAAACATACCGGATACCCAGGCACATCATAACAGATGCTGTTGCTGGTCGAGCCACATCGCCGCCCAGAGCCTTGTAACCTGGTTTTAAAGGAAACGATGATGACGCTTCTGATAATCGCCTATCTTGGCGGCGTTCTGACGATCTTCAGCCCTTGCATTCTTCCAATTCTCCCTTTCGTCTTCGTCCGTGCGGAGCAACCTTTTTTGCGCAGTGCGCTTCCGATGCTTATTGGCATGGCCTCCACATTTGCGCTTTTGGCAAGTCTTGCTACCGTCGGTGGGAGCTGGGTGATCAATGCCAATAGTTATGGCAGATACGCAGCTATATTTCTGCTGGCGCTGTTCGGACTGGGACTGGTGTTCCCTCGTTTTGCGCAGTTCGGCACCCAATCTCTCGTGAATTGGGGCAATCGCCTGACAAACCGTTCCTTATCCAACAAAGCTGGTTCCACCGCCGCCAGCTCCTTCATTCTTGGGATAGCGACAGGACTGCTTTGGGCGCCATGCGCCGGACCGATCCTTGGTCTCATCCTCACCGGTGCAGCACTCAATGGCGCGAGTTTCCAGACATTGTTTTTACTGCTCGCATTTGGAGCGGGTGCGGCAACTTCACTTGGTGTTGCACTCAGTGTCAGTGGGAAGCTGTTCACATCGATGAAGCAATATCTTGGTGTAAGCGAAGGTATCCGCAAAGCGATTGGTATTGGTGTCATCTCAGGCGCCTTGGCGATAGCGTTTGGACTGGATACCGGGTTTCTTGCACGCATTTCCTACGCAAGTACGGCATCCCTCGAACAATCCGTCCTTGATCGTTTCAGCAGCGCAAAAAACCCAGCCCCAGTCCTCGATGACACTCAGGTTTCAAGCACGAGCAATGTTGAGCCGAAGCTTTATCGCAGCACCCTTCCCATCGAAGATTTAGCGCCTCCGCTCGATGGTGCCATTGAATGGCTGAATTCTGCGCCCTTAACCATGGAGCAGCTCCGCGGAAAGGTAGTTTTGGTTGATTTCTGGACATATTCTTGCATCAACTGTATCCGGACCGTGCCATATGTCCGTGCCTGGGCGGAGAAATACAAGGATAAGGGCCTCGTTGTTATCGGAGTGCATACCCCTGAATTTGCATTTGAAAAGAAAATCGACAACGTCAGCAAGGCTGTAGAGAGCTTTAAGATTGACTATCCGGTCGCCATCGATAACGACTACAAAATCTGGCGCGCCTATAGCAACAATTACTGGCCCGCTCATTACCTGATCGATAGCAATGGCAAAATCCGCTATCAGCATTTTGGTGAAGGCAACTATCGTAAGACCGAGCAAGCAATTCAAGACCTTCTCCATGAAGCCGGAAGCCAGGCTGCGGCAGAGCCTGCAGTAAACCCGGATGCGAAAGGCGCGGAAGCAAGCCCCGATCTAGGCAATGTCCGCTCCCCGGAGACCTATCTTGGATATGAGCGCGCAACGGGTTTTATCGCTTCTGAAAAAATCGTCGAAGACGCAGCTGCATCGTATTCTCTAACCACGCTTGGGTTAAACCAATGGGGCTTATCGGGCACATGGACAGTTGGCGCCGAAAAGGCAACACTGGACCGGTCCGATGGCAGTCTGGCAATCCGCTTTCGTGCGCGCGATCTTCATCTCGTGATGGGGCTGAGCGAGACCTCGAAGCCTGTAAGATACAAGATCACCATCGACGGTAAAGCCCCAGGCACAGATCATGGTTCAGATATTGACGCGCAAGGCAATGGAACGGTTGAAAACACAAGGCTTTATCAACTCATCCGCCAGAGCGCCGATGTGAAAGAACACGAATTTGAGATACGCTTTCTGGATAAAGGTGCAGCGGTTTATGCATTTACTTTTGGATAAGACCTGTTGGATAGGCCCCGTTGGATAGGCTTGTGCAGGCCTGCATTTCAATCAGCGCGAGTTTCGAACCGTCGGGCGGTGGGTGAAACCATTTCCCGATAGTCTCGTTTATTGCAATTGCCGCACTGGAATGTACGATTTCAGATACACAAAGAAGCATTATCGACATATCTGGGATACAGCATTGCTCCAGTTTTTGCAGGTCAACGCAGCAATAGGAGTAATGAACTTGCTAAACAAAATCTTCCTGATCGGCGCTCTCATGACATCAATTACAGGGGCGGCGTTTGCCGAGCAGAAGCCGACAATTGTACTTGTCCATGGAGCATTTGCAGAATCCAGTAGCTGGGACGGAGTTGTCAAAAATCTCGAAAACGACGGTTTCAAAGTTGTGAGCGCAGCTAACCCGCTTCGAGGGGTGAAGACTGACGCCGACTACGTCTCCTCTATCGTGGGCTCAATCAAGGAGCCGGTCATTCTGGTCGGGCATTCTTACGGCGGCAGCGTCATTTCCAATGCCGCCAACGGTCACACTAACGTAAAGGGCCTGGTTTATGTCGCAGCCTTTGCGCCAGATGCTGGTGAAAGTGCAATCGCGTTGAGCGGAAAATTTCCCGGCAGTAGTTTGGGACCCACCTTGGCTCCCCCGGTCGGACTGTTGGATGGGGGCAAGGATCTTTATATCGATCAGGAAAAATTCCACGATCAGTTTGCAGCCGACGTGCCGGAGAAACAGGCACGGTTGATGGCAGCCGCGCAACGCCCTATCAAAGATGAGGCGCTTTCAGAACCGGCAGGAAAACCCGCCTGGAAAGAGATACCATCATGGTTCGTCTATGGTGATCAGGACAAAAACATACCGCCGGCTGCACAAGCTTGGATGGCCGAGCGGGCACATTCAAAAAAGACAGTCGTGATCAAAGGCGGTTCGCACGTGGTCATGGTCTCTCACCCTGATGTCGTCTCTAACCTTATTGAGAATGTGGCCACCGCTTCTCGATAGCCGACAAGACCTTGTGTTTGCCTTTACGCAGTCGGTTACCCTTTACAGCAAAAACTCCGGCTGCAGCTGCAGCCGGAGTTTAGTTTTGGTCGAAATATCAGTTCGAAAATGTTTGTGAAAAATACGTCTGATTAAAACTTGTCAACGTCAAGGATGGCCTGCGCAAATGCTTGAGGCGCCTCCTGAGGAAGATTGTGCCCAATACCGCTGCCCACGTTTCGGTGTTCATACTTTGCTATAAACATCTTCGCATATACTGCCGGATCAGGATGCGGGGCGCCGTTGGCATCGCCTTCCATGGTGATTGTTGGAATGCTGATTTTGGGCGATTTTGCTAGCTTTTCTTCATAGGTGTCGTATTTTCTTTCTCCCCGTGTAAGCCCCAATCGCCAGCGATAATTATCGATAGTGATTGCCACATGATCAGGATTTTCAAACGCTTTCGCCGTTAAATCGAAGGTCGTGTCGTCGAACTTCCATTGCGGTGACGCTTGCTCCCAAATCAGCTTATTGAAATCACGCGCATTTGCCGCATAACCGAGCTTGCCTCGTTCAGTGGCGAAGTAAAACTGGTACCACCATAGGAGTTCGGCTTTAGGTGGCAACGGTTTGGCGTTGGCTGCCTGACTGCCAATGAGATAACCACTAACCGAAACCATAGATTTGCAGCGCTCGGGCCAAAGTGCGGCCATGATATTAATGGTGCGTGCGCCCCAGTCAAAGCCCCCTAAAATTACTTTTTCAATCTTCAGGGCATCCAAGAGTGCGATCATATCAAGCGCGAGTGCACTTTGCTGACCATTTCTTGACGTTTTGGCCGAGATAAAGCGTGTGGAACCATAGCCTCTGAGAAACGGAACGATGACCCTGTATCCCTGTCCTTTGAGCAGTTCGGCAACGTCTGCATAGCTATAGATGTCATAAGGCCAGCCATGAAGCAGCAAAACTGCGGGACCGTCAGCAGGACCAACATCCGCATAGCCAATTTCAAGGACGCCGGCCTTGATATGACGTATTTCCGGAAAACCTCCACTTGGCTTTGTTACGCCGCTTTGAGGAGAAACAGATTGGTTTTGGGCGTGTGCAGAGGACACAGTGCCAAGTTGCGCTGCGGCGGCAGCAAAAGCCGCGGCACCTAAAACAAAGCGTCTGTTTGGATGAAACGATTGAGTCATTTGTCATTCTCCTGAGTTAATCAGGAGATAACGACGCTTTTGTGTGTCTGGCGATTGTCGCAGCAAGCTCTGTTCTGTGTCTTACTGTATACCGAATGCATTGTGATACAGAAGGCTACAAAGAAGTTCTTGAGCGAGCGTTGCTTCCTGGCGCTCCGACCACTTCATAATATGCAACGGATCGGGCAATTTTTTGAGCTCCGTCTCGCAAACAGTGAAAAAAATTCCCGTACTTTCGCTTGTCTCAAGATCGTCCGCAGGCACTGGCAATCAACTGCAGCACCTGCGTAACGGAGGCAAGTTCGAGCTCCCGCGGAATTTAATGAATGTCGGCTATCGAAAGATGATTGCAGAATGCCGTGTCCGGTCTGTTCATTCCATTCTATTCAAAAATTCGGAAACGGCCTTCATGCATAATGCGCGTTCTTCGACATGCGGCATATGACTGGATTGCTCAAACATCACCCATTGGTTTTGCTTAATATTTTCCACGTAAGGCTTTACCACAAGCGGAGTCGCCTCGTCATAATATCCTGAAATCACAAGGGTGGGCACAGATATGTTGCTCAGACGATCTTCAATCGTCCAGTCTTTCATCGTACCGATGACATGAAACTCCGTTGGCCCATTCATGTTTCGGTAGACGGTATTATCTTCGTCCATGATTGCGAATGTTCTCGCAACTTCTGGAGGCCATGGGTTTAGACGGCAAACATGCCTGTCGTAAAAGACGCGAGAAGCCGCCAGATACTCTGGATCTGTCAACGTGCCCAACCTCTCATGCTTGAGAAGTGTTTGTTGTACCTCTGTGGGAAGTTCGCTTCGCAGTCGGTTTGCTTCCGAGACCCATGTTCGCATATTTGCGGGAGAGTTAGCGATGATCAGCGCTTTAAGGCCCGATGGTTGCCGAACCGCGTGTTCCGCACCAAGCATCCCGCCCCATGATTGGCCGAGAAAAGCATAATGTCGGTTAATGCCTAGGAACTGTAATAAATTATCGAGTTCCTCGAGAAAGAGCTCTACAGTCCAGAAATCAGCCCCTTTATCTCTAAGCCGGGTCGAATTTCCGTTACCAAGCTGATCATAATGGATGACCGCACGGCCATCGAGTGGAGCTATATCCTTGAACGCATCCACATAATCATGCGTACAACCGGGACCGCCATGTGCAACGACCAGCGGGAGTTTGCTTTGATCAAGAGAACCGGTGATACGATACCACGTTTTATATTCGCGAAATGGGATGAAGCCTTCCGTTTGCCTGATAGCAGCCAAGTGATCCTCCGTTTGTACGATTTTTGAGGACCATAGCGCGGCTTTACTGCCCCTGGCAGCTATCACAACTTATAGGTTCTGACTTCAATCAGGCATCAAGAAGTCGGCCGCGCGTCGCCCGCACCACGGCCTGGGTTCGATTTTTTGCACCGAGTTTTTTCGCAGCTGCATTAAGATGCATCACGACCGTGGGCACAGACCGAGCAATGATCCGCGAAATTTCCTTTGCCGATAAACCTTCCGCAGCATAACGCAGACATTCGCGCTCTCTCTCGGTCAAATTTACCTTTCCGGTGCCGCGAATTTGCTCATCAAAGAGTTCATAGGCTGCTTGATGAAAGATCTGCGCCATTAAATTGAAATCTGCTACATAGCGAAGGGCACGTTGCTTGAAATCAGGCCGTGAACCAGAGAACACCCCGGTCACCGTCGCGTAATCGCCGAATGGCATGTGGATGGGAACAGTCACACCCGCCGATATATCTCGCTCGTGGAGGTAGTTTGCGACGGGTGCAGTATCCTCCGTCATAAACTTTTGCAGCAGCGTTTCAGCTTTCTCATCGTAATTCCAAAAGAACGGTGCGGATGCGCGGCAAGCAAGACGCTGCACAGGATCTATCCGAAAATAGCCTTTTTCAGCCCAGAATTCCTGCATATCATCGCTGATATTGCGTAATTTCATCAATGATGGCCCCATCATATTGCCGTTCATATCGAAGGCGGAAGGGGTGTAATCGTAAATAAGTGCCTCAAAGCCAAGTGGCTTCATGGCCGCAAATATCTCATCAATCCGACCGTCGAGTGTCTGATGGGCGGTAAAGCTCTGCCTGAACGTCTCAATCTCGTCGCGCATCGTAATCTCCGAAACTTACCTCCCAAGGCATCCTATCACTTCTTATAGGTGGCATAGTTCATCAATTCGGTCCAAAATCAAAAGAAAAAGATGCTGACAATTCGACGCGGTAAACGAGTCGTTGTGGTGATCGGGGAACAAATGTGGCGTGAGTTGAAGCCGGATGACCGCTATGAGGTGGCCGTTGGCCCGCATAAGGTCGTAGCATATAGCTTTGGAACGGGTGACGATGTCGTCTTCTGTCTCAATGGCGGACCTGGTCTGCCTTGCGATTACCTGCGAGACGCGCATTCGTGTTTGATTGACCATGGCTATAGAGTTGTGGCCTTTGACCAGCTTGGAACCGGTGCATCTGATCGACCGACGGATCCCGATCTATGGACGATCGAGCGTTATGTCGTAGAAACGGAAACTGTCCGCCAGGCGCTTTCGCTCGGAAAAATCCATTTGCTCGGGCATTCCTGGGGAGGTTGGCTTGGGATTGATTATGCGCTGACTTACCCTGAGAACCTCCAAACCGTTATTCTCGAAGACACAGTTGCTGACATGCCGCATCTGGTGAGTGAGCTTGAGAGATTGCGCAATGCTCTCGGCCCAGAAACCGTTGCAATGATGCAAAAGCATGAAGCGCAAGGAACGCTCGACCATCCTGAATATGCTGCCGCGATAACAATCCTGAATTATCGCCACGTATGTCGATTGTCGGACTGGCCACAACCAGTGACGCGTTCACTCGATGACTGGAATATGGGTCCGTATAAAACTATGCAGGGACCTAACGAGTTTCTCTATACCGGTAACCTCAAAGACTGGAATCGCATCCCTGATCTTGGCAAGATTGATGTCCCTGTCATGATAAGCGTCGGCGAACATGATGAACTGACGCCTGCTTGTTCGCTGCGTATGAAGCTTGCTCTGCGAAATGCCGAGCTGCATGTGATACCAAATGCCAGTCATATGCCGTTTTATGAGAACCCAACCTCATATTACCCGGCCTTACTCGCGTTTTTGAACAAACATCGCATCTCGCAGTCAGTCAAATAGCAGGGAGAAACTGCACGCCTCATGCATCGCTTTCAGTTTGTATTGCGCCGTCCGCTACAGCTCTTACCAGTCCTCTTTGGGATCAGCGTCATCACCTTCATCCTGGTGCGACTGATCCCCGGAGATCCCGCGCGCGTGCTGCTTGGCACCCGCGCAACGCCTACTGCGATCGCAAATATTCGCGCGCAATACGGTCTCGATGAGCCGATGTGGCTTCAATATCTTTACTTCCTGCGCAATATCGCAAATGGCGAGATGGGCAAATCAATCCTTTATAAGATTGATGTTCTCAAACTGATCGCGACACGTATTGAACCCACATTGATGCTTGTTATCTGCAGCGTGATCCTGTCGGTCGTCATTGCTGTACCGCTGGCCGCAATTGCTGCTCGTCGCGCTGGAAAAATGAGTGATCATGTCATTCGCACCGTTTCCACATTTGGCATCGGCTTTCCTCCGTTCTGGCTCGCTTTGATGTTGATCATCCTGTTCAGCGTCAAACTCGATCTGTTGCCTGTATCTGGCTACGGTAATCGTTTGAGCGAAAAACTGGCCCACCTTGTTCTACCAAGTCTCACCATCGCGCTTTCACTTTCAACCGTACTTGCTCGAAGCCTGCGAGCTGCGATGATACAGTCGCTTAATTCGGACATAGCAACTGCAGCGCGGGCACGCGGAATGCCTGAGAGCATAGTCTTCTGGCGCCATGTCCTTCCAAATTCAGTCGTGCCGACGATCAATCTTCTGGCAGTCAACATTGGCTGGCTTATCGGCAGTACCGTGGTTGTTGAGAGCGTATTCGCCCTTCCCGGTATGGGACAATTGCTGGTTCGGGCAATTTTTTCACGTGATTATATGGTCGTGCAAGGGGTCGCGATGGTGTTTGCTTGTGCAACAGTTCTGGTCAATTTTCTTGCTGACGTTGCCACCGTCGCGCTTGACCCGAGAGTAAAGCTATGAGCACGCGTCTTATGCCTGTAGCCTTCGTCAACTGGCGCCGGTATCTTAGCCGACGTACCACGCTGACGATCGGAGTTGTCGTTCTGGCGCTTTTTGTGGTGTTAGCTTTCGCTGCTCCATTGATAGCACCATATGATCCCGTTTTTCAAAATGCCGAAGTACGCATGCAGTCGCCATCATGGTTGCATCCCTTTGGAACCGACAACTTTGGTCGCGATATTCTCTCCCGTGTCATCTGGGGCGCACGGATCGATCTTCAGATTGCGATCCTCGGTGTCATATTCCCTTTTGCGATAGGAACCGTCGTTGGAACCTTGGCCGGCTTTTTCGGTGGCGTTGTTGATACGATTTTCATGCGGATCATCGATATCATTCTTGCATTTCCATTCTTGGTCTTGATGCTATCGATCATTGCTATTCTTGGGCCCGGGCTTACCAGCTTTTATATAGCAATGGCGTTGGTGGGCTGGGTTTCCTATGCGCGCCTTGTTCGTGCGCAAATTCTGGTTCTGAAGTCAACCGATTATGCTCTGGCGGCACAAAGCCTCGGTTTCAGTCGGTTTCGCATCATGTTTCGCCATCTCCTGCCCAACGCTATAGCGGGCTCGCTGGTCTTCGTCATGTCAGATGCAGTCTTGGTGCTGTTAAACGGCGCGGCAATTAGCTATCTTGGACTTGGAGTCCAACCTCCTATCGCTGAGTGGGGCGTAATGGTCGCCGAGGGCCAGCCTTTTGTCACAACCGCCTGGTGGATCACTTTGTTTCCTGGTCTTTCTATCGTATTTCTGGCCTTCGGATTTAGCATGCTCGGAGATGGGCTGGGCGAAGCACTGGGGGTGCACGAATGACACCGCCAGTGCTTTCCATTCGTAATCTACGGGTCGAAGCTGACCTTCCAGATGAAACGCGCCTTTTGATCGATCAGGTTTCAATGGATCTATACAAGGGAGAGATTTTAGGATTGGTTGGGGAAAGTGGATCGGGCAAAAGTTTGCTTTGCCGATCTATAGTCCAGCTTCTTCCAGCCAAAATACTAAAGATCACGTCGGGCTCGATTTTACTCGACGATGCTGATTTGACGAAGGCAAGTGAGAGCGACATGCTTGCCGTGCGCGGCAAGCGGATCGGTATGGTATTTCAGAACCCGACAAGCCATCTTGATCCCGTCATGAGTGTGGGAGACCAGATCGCGGAGGGTATTCGCTTTCATCAGGGGCTCAGTAAAGCCACCGCAAGAACTGCTGCAATTGACATCATGAAACAGGTGGGCTTCACCGATCCTTCGCGCCAATATCGCAGCTATCCCCATGAATTCTCCGGTGGGATGCGCCAGCGTGCGATGATCGCAGTAGCGCTTTCATGTGACCCTGAAATCCTGATTGCGGATGAACCCACGACAGCGCTTGACGTTACTATTCAGGCTCAAATTCTCGAACTACTGATGCAGATCCGCGACCAGCGCGGACTTTCGATAATCCTGATCACGCATGATCTCGGAGTCGTTGCACAGACCTGCGATCGAATTGCAGTGATGCGTAATGGTAAACTGGTTGAACAGGGTGTGAAAGAGGAAGTGCTATCTCAACCCGTTCATCCTTATACAAAAAACTTGATCGCAAGCCATCCCTCCTTGCCAGAAACTGCACTGGGACAAGCAGTTCTAGAGACAGCGGACAGGCCATTGCTTCAGGTTAATGAGCTACACGTTCGCTACCCAGTTGCTGGCGGGATCCTTAAACGTCACGCAACAAGTGCTTTGAAAGGCGTTAGTCTTGAAGTTCGTTCCGGAGAAACCATTGGCATCGTCGGAGAGTCGGGCAGCGGGAAAAGTACCCTCGCACGCGCGATCCTCGGCTTGACGCCGATTGCTGAAGGAAGCATCACATTTGATGGTCAGGTGCTCAGTGCGGACAGAAAAGAGGCTTTATCTTTGTTACGTCGCGACGCAGCGATGGTGTTTCAGGATCCGTTTAACTCGCTCAATCCGAGAATGACTGTGGGAGAAACGTTAGCTGAGGTCTTGAAAGTTCAGGCAAAGATTAATGTGACTGATATTCCAGCGCGCATCAACGAACTCCTGGATCTGGTAGGATTAGACCAGAGCTTTGCGACGCGAAAGCCGCGCAGCATGAGTGGCGGCCAATGCCAACGCGCTGGCATTGCTCGTGCCTTGGCCGTTGAGCCAAAAATGATTATCGCGGATGAATGTATTGCAGCCCTTGATGTCACTATTCAGGCTCAGATTGTTGAGCTGTTCCGAGAGCTGAAAGACAAAATGAAATTAACGCTGCTTTTCATCGCTCACGATCTCGCCGTTGTACGCAACCTCTGTGAGCGCGTTGTTGTTATGTATCACGGAGAAATCGTCGAAGAAGGATTGAGCGCGGAAGTTTTTGCCCATCCAAAGCAAGCCTATACCGCGGCACTCATCGCAGCAATACCAGATATCGACCCAGAAAAGTCATTGTTCGCTAGGCCCGTTGTAGCCCAAGCCAGCTGAACTTGCATTAAGCACAAGCATTCAATCAAAAACAAAAGGGGATATGAGATGCTAAAAAAATGGATGAAAATCGGTCTCATCACTGTGATGACAAACATCACCTTTGGAGCTGCACTGGCTGAAGCAGCAGGGGTTTTGACAATCGGTCGGCGGGAGGATTCTTCGACCTTCGATCCTATCAAGACGGCCCAAAACATTGACAACTGGGTGTTCTCGAATGTCTACGACGTACTTGTGCGGGTTGATAAGACGGGAACAAAGCTCGAGCCGGGCCTTGCCGAAAGCTGGTCCGTTTCCGATGACGGTCTGACTTATACCTTCAAGCTAAGGGATGCTAAATTTTCGGACGGATCGCCCATCACAGCTGAAGATGCCGCATTCTCAATCTTGCGTATCCGCGACAACCCGGCATCGCTATGGAGCGATTCCTATAAAGTGGTCGACACCGCTGGCGCATCAGATCCACGCACTCTGGTCGTCAAGCTGAAGACACCGTCAGCACCCTTCCTTTCGACACTTGCCTTGCCAAATGTTTCTGTTCTTTCCAAAAAGGCGTTGGAAGAGATGGGCGAAGATGCCTTCGCGGAGAAGCCTGTCGCGTCAGGTGCTTTTGTCGTGGACGAATGGCGCCGTGGCGATCGCGTGATTCTTAAAAGAAACCCGAATTTTTGGGAGGCTGATCGGGTCAAACTCGACGGCGTCGAATGGATTTCAGTTCCCGACGATAATACGCGCATGCTGAACGTCCAAGCGGGCCAGCTTGATGCAGCAATTTTCGTGCCGTTTTCACGTGTCGCTGAGTTGAAAAAAGATCCCAATCTGAAAGTTCACGAAGATACCTCTACACGTGAGGATCATCTTCTAATCAATCATGAGCGTGGAGCGCTTGCGAAGAAGGCAGTGCGACAAGCGCTTGATATGGCCATAGACAAACAGTCTATTGTCGACACAGTCACCTTTGGTATTGGTCAGGTCGCAAATTCTTACATTCCAAAGGGCGCGCTTTATCACTATGCAGACAACCTCAAGCGGCCCTATGACCCGGAGAAGGCAAAGCAGATGCTCGCAGATGCTGGTGCGTCTGATTTGACACTCAACTATATCGTCAATGCTGGCAATGAAACCGATGAGCAAATTGCTGTTCTTCTGCAGCAGCAGCTTCAAAAGGCTGGTGTAACTGTGAACTTGCAGAAAGTTGATCCGAGCCAGAGCTGGGATATGCTTATCGCGGGCGATTATGATATCTCCGTCATGTACTGGACCAATGACGTCTTAGACCCTGATCAAAAGACTACGTTTGTTCTGGGCCATGACACGAACATGAATTACATGACACGCTACAATAATGAGAAGGTTAAAGAACTTGTTGCGGCTGCGCGCCTAGAGCTTGATCCCAAGAAACGCGAGGAGATGTACATCGATCTCCAAAAAATGGCCAAAGATGACGTGAACTGGATTGATCTTTATTATAGCCCTTACATCAATGTAACTGGCAAAAATATCGAGAATTTTTATCAGAACCCTCTCGGTCGTTTCTTTCTGGAGGATACGATAAAGAATTAGGCCCAACAAACGAGATTTCTGCGACTTTTTCCGTCACGGCTTCACGTGCCGGAAACCTACAAACGCTCCGTGCGTAAAGTCACGCAACAGCATCCCGGCGCAACTGCGCGGGGATGCTGTTTGAATGATGCTCATACACCTTTATTAAATAGAGCCTTGACGGCGAAACGTGGCGCCATCGTTCGACCCTGCTACGGTGAGGGCAATCTATTTTTGGATTCTGCTCGCGGATCCGGGGGCTTCCTCGGCCGTTATCGATCGCTGTTTTGCGCCGACAGGCTTTTCGACAGGTGATCGTTTGCATTAGAGACAGTCTTCAGCTCAACACACTCCACTCCTAACTCTTCGCTTAACAAGACGTTTGGCGGGTTGCAGGAAGTTAATCGTGACGACCTTATCCCCGTTCATCGTCAGCGGAACGATTTTGATCGGCCTTTTCCACAGCATCTGACCATGAAGTAACCGTTACGCCGCTCCCCGGATGGTTGAACGGATTGGACGATAGTTTAACATGATTCTAATATACGACGGCCCTTTTGCGATGGGCTGCTGAATGATATGGGTTTCAGATGCTGCGTGGGGAGTGTCGGGTTGAAACGAATTGATTAACGCGCCATTCAACATTGACCGATCTTCGGCGCTCTCAATGGACTTTTTTGTAAAAAGTTATCCCTTTTACAAGCGAGAGTGCCCGCGCTAACAAGTTTCTATCGTGCGCAGAGGCTGTTAAAGTTACCCTCGTCGCTTCTTTGGATGTGATAGGAAGGAGACTTACCTAAAATTTCCGCTCGTGGTTTTAGTTGTCCCCGCATCCATGTTGCCTTCTCGTGAGCTCGATCCCTTCATGGCTTTTTCCTGGGACAGCGCTCAGAGCCACAAAGTTGAACTCTCAAGCAAAGAAGCTCCAGAAAAGCCTCGGCGCAGAGAGTTAGATCCAGACAATAGAGATATAATGCACAAGTGGTACGGGCAAAAATTACTTCATCACGGCTTGCGAGCGCTTGGTGTCGGACTAAAATAGCGCTGAGGTATGAATCGTGGCAAAGGTGGATGATAGCCAGTATCATCAACCTAATCTTATGGGAGCGAGTGGCCGACCACGAAATAAGCCCTATCGCCGGGCAATGGTGCCTAATGAATTGCTCCGCTTCAATTTAAGAAAAATAACGAATTGGGCATATTATTACAGAGGCTTAACGCCAAACCAGTTCTTTCAACCATGCGTGTTATACCATTCATTTGGTGCCCACAAATTCTTTTGCCAAAGCCGCGCTCATCTCGCCAACTCCGGCAAATCGCTGTTTTGAATTTCTGTAAACACGTGCTCAGTTATGTCAAGTCGGAGTTCATCTCGTACAAAGACCAATCATTCTTCTTCGCTATTTATCAAGCAAGTGCTGCACTCAAATCGTAGGAGTGTCTGTTTAACTCTCGCAAATCGAGTTGGCTTTCAACGTGATCGAGATGGTGTGCCATAAGATCGACGGCGTTCGCCAAATCTTTGTTCACTATTGCATCCACGATCAACGCATGTTCGTCGGGACCACAATTGAAGTAATCTTCATTGCGATAGACTGCCGTAATCAACGATGTGCGGGAGACGAGATCACGCATCATCGTGAACAGGAAATCGGAGGATGCAAGCTCTGCCAGAAGGAGATGAAAACCGCCGGATAGCTTAATGATGTCGGTCGGAATATTACTCAGATTAGCTATTCTCTCCTTGGCGACATGGTCGCTGAGCCGTTTCAAATCAGTTCGCGTTGCGGACCGGCACAAGCGTTCGACGACACAGCGTTCGACCGTGCGGCGTACAAAGAACACGTCTCTGGCTTCCGCGACCGTCGGCTTGCAAACAAATGCTCCCCGATTGGGCACAATATCGACAAGTCCCTCCCGCGTAAGGGCAGCGAGTGCTTGCCGGATCCGCGCGCGGCTTACCCCGAAGATCTCTGCCATTTGCTCTTCTTTAAGCTGTACGCCCGGACGCAGACGGCGCTCAGCGATTGACAACCATACCTTTTCGACAATTTGTTGTGTCGATACACCCTTGGGCTCTACCATGAGCATCCCTCCCCTTCTTTGCCAACACGCTCAGTGCACGATTGGAAGTCAACTATCCGAGGCGCACAAAGAAAACAATATTGTCAACAATACACTGAGTGTCAGGCTATCTGGGGGACAATCTTGGTTGCAACCGCGCTTTTGATCCGCGGATAGTCGTAGCTGTTGATTTTCGACGTGGAATAACCTGCCCCGACCAGCGCTTCTGCCATTTTTACTGCGGCAGTCACTCCATCGATCACCGGAACTCCGGTTGCCTCTTTGAGACGCTCACACAATGACGACATTCCCGCACAACCCAGAACGATTGCTTCCGCCCCATCTTCAGCTTTTGCACTTTCGATTTCCCTGATCAACAGCTGCTCGGCGTTATAGGCGTCTTCCTCAAGAGCCAATACTGGCAGGTCGATGGCGCGGACCTTGCGGCAATACCGATCTGCACCATAGTCACTCACAAGATCCTCTATGATCGCCACCGAGCGAGGCAATGTTGTAATCACTGAAAAGCGACGGCTGATTGTCATCGCCACTTGTATCGCGGCCTGACAAATACCGATTACAGGACCTGTGGCCACTTCGCGAGCTGCATGCAAACCCGGATCGTCAAAGCAGGCTATAACATAGGCATCTGCACCCAGAAGCTCACCATTACGGATTTCCGCTAACATTCCCGGCAACGCCATCGCTTCATCCGCGCCGCCCTCGATACTGACCGGAGTGTCGAGGGGGTTCGTCGCGGAAATCTGCGTCTGTTCGTGCTTGACCAACAAAGCGCTTTCGAGAGCCTGTGCTGTCATCGTGGACGTTGAATTAGGATTTATGAGATAAATATGCATCTTCGAATTCTCTGTTGCCAGGCTGTAAGCCTACTGTTTCGGCCTCTTGAAATCGCCGATCGGCGGTGCTTTCAAAACGAATTGACGGTCGGATGCCACATAATTGTCGGCGTGAAGCCGGGCTATAGGCTGATAAAACTCCGGATCCACGTAATGCCCCCCAGCATCCAGACAATTGCGGTGAACATGCATTTGCACAACCTCTCCCAGGACCAGAGTTCGACGCGGATAATCTATTAACCTTTCGACCCGGCACTCGAAAACACAGGGCGCTTCCTCAGGATAGGCGACATCGATTTTGCGGCTAGCAACGGGTGTTAGTCCTGCAACTTCAAGCTCATCTACCTCACTGTCGAAACCAAGCCCGCATATCAGCATCTGTTGGGATAGTGCCATATCAACCATGCTGATAGCGAACTCGCCGGACCGACGAATATTGATCATAGTGTCCTTCGGTTCACCCGTAACGCGTGGCTGAATCCCCAGAACGACAATCGCCGGGTCATGAGAAAACACGTTGAAAAAACTCATGGGCGCAGCGTTGTTGTGCCCAGCTTCTGAACGGGTCGTCACAAGCGCTATTGGACGCGGGCCGATAAAGTTGGTCAGCAGTCGATAGCGGCTTTGCGGTTCAATGGCTTCGAAATCAAATTCCATGAGTAGCCCAAATGTTGAATTATAGCCTACAATAATGTTTCATATTGTCGACAATACTGCAAGCAATTAAATCCCAGAGTTGACTTTTCCACGCGTATAGCGATTGTCTGCATCAACAAGGAGAATTACTTATGAACGCACCAACTGCACTGTCGGTGGAGCAGATAGTTGAACGGGTCTGGCTGTCGATTGCTGAAAGGCGATTGCGTCCCGGCGTTCAACTCAAAGAAGAGCAGTTGGCGTCGATTTTCAATGTTAGTCGCGCGCGTATCCGACAGGCGCTGACTGTGCTTGAACGAGACGGCTTGGTCACGATCATCCCCAACCGCGGTGCCTTCGTCAGCAAACCGTCCGTTGAAGAAGCCCGGGACGTATTCTTTGTTCGGCAAGCAGTCGAACGATGTATCGTGGAACGGCTTTGCTCGTCTAAATTGAAGGATAGCACAAAAAAACTTCGCGATCACGTCGATCAGGAGCGGGTTGCAAATGCTGAAGACAGTACCACAGATATCATAAAGCTCTCTGGCGGCTTTCATCTTTTGCTCGCGGAACTGACCGGATCCGATTTCCTCTTCACAACAATGCGGGATCTTATTGCCCGCAGCTCGCTGATCATGGCCGTATATCGCAATACCGCACGGTTTAATTGTGGACCTGACGAACATGCGGAGATCGTGGAGGCAATCTCGGCAAAGGACGTTCAGAAGGCCGTGCATCTTATGGCGCATCATCTTGAACATGTGGAGTCCGAACTTGACCTGAGTGAGATACGCGATCTCTCCCACGATCTACGAGCTGCATTGGCATAATTCGAAGGAAGTCGAAAAACGGCTCCCTTCGTGATTTTTGTCGTCAAACTTCCATTTCTACTAAATGGCAGGCAACACGCGTGCGATTCGGCAAGAGCTGCATCGCCGGCACTTCCTTTGAACACCGCCCGATCGCTAGAGGACAGCGTGGATGGAACGTGCAGCCTGATGGCGGCTTAAGGGGGCTTGGTACCTCACCAGTCGCCGGTTCTCTGTTGCGGTTAGGCGCTGTAATATTCGGGATCGTCTGCAACAAGAGCTGCGTGTATGGATGCCGCGGCTCGGCAAAGAGCTCTTCTGTATCGCCTTCCTCAACAATCCGCCCTAAATACATCACAGCGATGCGGTCCGACATATGGCGAACGACACTCATATCGTGGCTGATGAAGAGATAAGTCAGTCCCAATTCATCTTGTAGACGACGCATCAAATTGAGAACCTGCGCTTGAACAGAGACATCAAGCGCGGAGGTTGGTTCATCGCAGACAAGGAATTCCGGCTCACTTGCCAATGCCCGGGCGATGGAAATACGTTGGCGTTGCCCGCCCGAAAATTCGTGCGGGAACTTTTCACCGTCCGAAGGTGAAAGTCCGACTGTACGCAAAAGTTCTTCTACGCGTTCGGTCACCGCAGCTGCACTATCGCGCAACTTTAGCTCACGCAGGGGCTCCGCGATGATGTTCTTGACGCGCCAGCGTGGATTAAGCGAGGCGTAGGGATCTTGGAATATCATCTGCGCAGATAAAGGGGCGCCGCTCTTTCCTGGCGCAAAGCGCATTTCGCCACTTGTTGCATTATGCAAACCGGTAATCAATCGTGCGACCGTTGATTTACCACAGCCGCTTTCGCCCACAATGCTAAGGCAACCGCCCGACGGCACCGAAAAGCTAATATCGTTGACAGCCTGAAGATATTGTTTGGGTTTACGCTCGACAATGCGGTTCAACAAGGGAGCGGACACATCAAAAGTTTTTACCAGTCGATCAACGGTGAGAGCGGGGGCTCTGTCCAAAGGTTTTATCATGCGGTGCCTCCTGCGCTCAGCCAGCATGCACTAGCGACTTGATCTGAAAATGTTAGTTCCGGGCGTTCGCGTTGACAACGCGGACCCGCTGACTTGCAACGAGGGTTGAATGCGCAGCCATCAGGAATAGCATCAAGGCGAGGCATGGAACCATCGATCTGATTGAGCTTCTCTACACGCGCACCAAGCGAGGGAATTGAAGACATTAGGCCTTGCGTATAGGGGTGACGCGGGTGATGGAGAACCTGCTCCACCATACCGATTTCAATCAACCGCCCGGCATACATGACAGCTATCCTGTCAGCAGCCTCTGCGATGACACCCATATCGTGTGTCACCAACATTACGGCGGTCTGCTTCTCCTTGCAAAGCTTACGCAAGAGCGAAATGATCTGAGCTTGGATCGAGACGTCCAGCGCTGTGGTAGGTTCATCCGCGATAACCAGCTTGGGAGACGCGGCAAGGGCAAGTGCGATCACCACGCGCTGACGCATACCACCGGAAAACTGGTGTGGGTATTGGCTAACGCGTTCTTCCGGTGAAGGAATTCCCACATCACGCAACAGCTCAACTGCGCGGGCTTTCGCCTCTGCCTTTCCGAGACCGAGATGACGACGGATGGTTTCAACAAGCTGTGCTCCAACCGTAAAGAGGGGGTTGAGCGAGGTGAGAGGGTCTTGGAAGATGGCACCAATTTCGCGGCCACGAATTTTTTCCATCGCGCGATCATCAAGTGTATCAATGCGTTGCTTGCCAAGCCAGACTTCACCCCCTGCGATATGTCCTGGCTGTTCGAGCAGCCCCTGTATCGCGAGACCGGTCATAGACTTTCCTGCACCCGATTCACCGACGACGCCTAGAATTTCACCGGGCCGGATCGACAAGCTAACATCGGAAAGCGCTGTAACGGTGCCACGCCGTCCTGGGAAGTCCACACGGAGGTTACGGACTTCAATGACTGGTTCCTGTATGTCACCCATTTGCGCCTCCCTCTGTCGGACCCTCAATTGGGTAGCTTGGCGGAAATATTTCTTCTACCGTTGGATTATTCCAGCTCCGCTCCGGGTATTTGGCTATAAGCCCGTCATATTGGATTTGCGCCTGATCTCGTGCTTTTTGCATGTCGAATCCTGCCAACTGACGGTCCAGCATGGAAAGACGCCCGTCGACAAAAACTGCCTTTGTGATTTTCCCCGAGCCACCAGTAACGATCGTTGTGATTGGATCAATGGAGGGGGCCATGAACGTGTCGTCGAGGCAGAAAACGGCAATATCCGCACGCGCGCCCGCAGACAAATGCCCAAGATCAGACCGTCCGAGCGCCTTTGCGCCACCCATCGTCGCAGCGTCATAAAGATCTGCGGCACGCAAACGCTCTGGAGAACCATCTGCGACACGACCTGTGATAAGACCTGCAAGCAGGTTCATCAGCATATCTGGGGGCGTGGTATCAGTACCCATTGCAATATTGATCCCGCGCTTTCGGCAATCGGAGAACGATTTTAAGATCGAGCCGCCGCGGCCAGACACCAGCGGACAATGAACGATGGAGACACCATTTTCGGCGTAAAGACCGAGATCTTCATCGGTGGCGTTGGTGGCGTGTGGAGCAATCAGGCGTTCACTCAAAAAGCCATTCTTTGCCAGCCAAACCGGCGCGGTCGAACCGTGCAACATACGCACCGTATCCACCTCCATCGCGCCTTGCGCCATATGAAGGCGGAATTTACAGCCCAGATCACGGGCTGCAGCATCGGTGCGCTGGATGAGCCCGAGCGTTGACGTTTCCACCCGATCGGGCGCGAGCATACCACGCACGAGGTCGCCATGGCGTCCATTCTGGCGTTGGATGAAAGCAATTGCGTCGTTGAGCCCTCGGTAGCCGCGTTCCTCGTCAAATACGGGAACTATTTTGCCTGGTGCTTCCAGGACCATTCCACCAGAGCGGTAGGCTGGACTTAGATAGACGCGCAAACCCAGCTCGCCCGCAGCGTCCGCGGCGGCATCAAACTCGGCGACCGTTTCGCCCCATTCACGGTAGAACAACGAGGCAATTGGCGCGGCAGTGGTGATGCCGTTGAGCAAAAGCTGGCCGAACGCGAACCGCTTTTGAAAGGCCAACTCCTCGGAAGTGTACATTTCATGAGGTCCAGCAGCCACGTAAGAACGCGGCCACACCCGACCCTTCGCCCAACCTGGATGATGATCGATGCCAAGGATCGTTGTATCGAGATCTGATAGCGCATCAAGATCAATCAAACCAGGACTGATCAATGCGTTTCCAAAATCAACACGGCGGGCTACGTCACCTGCAAATTTGTGTCCTACAAACACAATTTCGCTATTTTCGAAGACCACCTCACCGTTTTTCAACAGCCGGTGCCCTCCATCCTTGTGTCCAACAACCCAGCTCGCGGTAACAAGAGTGCGCCCTTGAGGGCGACCGCCCAGCAGAAGAGTATCCAGTGATTGGCTCATTATGGAATCTCCACCACTGAAACGCCCTGTCGGGCGGTAATTCGACCCCCTTTGACCACCAGCGGCCTTGGAGCGATATCCACGACTGCATGCGCCAGCGTCTCACCCGTTAAGAGTGTGAAATCCGCATTGCAGCCAACATCGAGTCCGTAATTTTCAAGTCGCATGACATCTGCACCGCCCTGAGAGACGATGTGCAAGAGATGCTCCAAATCGTGATCTGAGCGAACACCGTTTTTCATACCGATGACTTTTGCACGGTCCAGCATGTCTGGTTGACCCCATGGCCCCCAGGTGTCACGAATGCCATCACACCCGCCCCCAATACGCACACCTGCTTCTTTGAGCCGCTTGATCGACGGCACAGTCGCAGAAGGCGCGCCGGTTGTCAGTATCGCGACATCAAGGGTGGCAATTTGTTCAATGAGTTGACCGACACGAAGATAGTCGTTCATTCCGAGCGCGAAGGCATGGCTGATAGCAACTTTGCCTTCCATGCCATTCGCACGGATTCGCTCAAAGATAAGCTCCATGGTGAAGGCACCAAGGTCACCCGTTTCATGCAGATGAATATCAATCGGTACCCCATATTTGGTCGCAAGAGCGAACAGGATATCGAGTTGGCCCTTTGGATCTCGATCAATACCGCAAGGATCAATTCCGCCTAGCACTTCACATCCATGGCGAAGCGCCTCATCTAGGAGCTCTTTCGTGCCCGGCATGACCATAAGGCCCGACTGTGGGAAAGCGACGATCTCAATATCGATAACGCCCCGGAGCTTTTCGCGCGTTTCCCAAACACCTTCAACAAGTGAGAGGCCATGTATCGGATCGATATCCACGTGACTGCGGATATGCGTGCTGCCGTTTGCGACGAGACCGATCGCATGGCGCATTGATTGGCGATGTGGATCAAGTCCAATCTGCAGCCGGTTCTCACGTTCAAAATCAATCCGTTCGCGCAGGATCGCCGCGCGATTATTGACATGCCAAGGCATGCCCCATGTTGTTTTGTCGAGATGCGTATGCGCGTCAATCAAACCAGGTGCGACAATAGCGTTACCGCCGTCTTCGACGACCATGCTCGCTTCTGCATCGAATTGCCCGAAACCGGCAATTTTTCCGTCGCGGATCAGCATGTCACAGGTGTCGCCTGCCATTGGACGGATGTTTTTGAGCAAAAGATTGTTCATAAGTCTTACCTCAATTTCGGATTAAGTGCATCGCGAAGCCAATCGCCGAGCATATTGACGGCCACGACCAGCAAGCAAAGCTGAACGACGGGGAAAAGCACGATCCACCATGATCCAGAGAAAAGGAACTGATTGCCAATCCTGATCAGCGTGCCGAGCGACGGCTGGCTTGGCGGCATGCCGATACCGAGAAAGGACAGTGTCGCTTCCGTCAGAATAGCCATGCCAAAGTTGAGCGTTGCTGCAACCATGATGGGGGTCAGGGTATTGGGAAGGATATGCTTTGCCATGATGCGTCGGGCTGGTACACCGATCAATCGCGCCGCTGACACGTAATCCTTTCCTGTCTCTACAATTGCTTGTGCGCGCACAGTGCGGGCGTATTGCACCCATGCTGAGAGTGAGATGGCTAGAATAAGGACCGCAGACGCACCAATTTCACGCAAACTGACAGGAAGCATCTGACGCACAACCGTGGAAACCAAGATAGCTACGAGGATGGTCGGGATCGATAAGGTGATGTCGCCAAATCGCATCAACAGATTGTCGATGAAACCGCCAAAATAGCCCGACACAAGACCTGCGCTCATACCGATCACGAGCGAGAGAACAACGGATGCAATGCCGATCACGATAGAAATACGTGTGCCATAAAGGATGGCCGACAACATATCTCGACCCTGCGTATCAGTTCCCAGAAGGAATGGCCATTCACCGCCCTCCTCCCATACTGGAGGCAGTTCAGCCTTCCACATATCGAGAGCAGCGCCATCATAGGGGTTTTGTGGTGCGATGAGTGGTGCGAACACTGCAGTGAGGATCAAGATTGCCAGAAGCGCGGCACTGAACATGGCCGTCTTGCTATGGGTGAAGGACCACCAAAGATCGCTTTTACGGATGCGCTGAACAAGTGAGGGGCGCACAATCGAGGTGGATTGAGAGGCTTGGGTACTCATGGTTATGGATCCCCCTTAGATCAGCGAGCAGTGCGCAAACGCGGATCGATTACCGCGTAGGCAATGTCCACAAGCGTGTTGAGCACAACGAAGATGAAGGAAATAATGCACAGATAGGCCGCCATCACCGGAATATCGAGAAACGTGACTGCCTGGATGAACAACATGCCCATCCCCGGCCATTGGAACACGGTTTCAGTGATCAGCGCGAAAGCGATAAGTGAACCTATATTCATCGCTGTCATGGTGACTACAGGCATAAGGCAATTTCGAAGGGCATGCCTGAAATAGATGCGCCAGCGCGGTATACCCCGGGCGCGAGCAAATTTGACGTAATCAGACCGCAGCACTTCCAGCATTTCCGCCCGTACAAGCCGCATGACGAGCGTTACTTGATATAGAGATAGAGCGATTGACGGCAAAAGGATTGCGGCCCGGCCAGAAGACGTAAGAAGCCCTGTCGACCAGCCGCCAAGCTGGATGACGTCACCCCGCCCAAATGCTGGAAACCACCCAAGCGAGACCGAAAAGACGAGGATCAAGAGAATACCGACTACAAAGCTCGGTAACGAAACACCGACAATGGAGAGAAACTGCAGACCCTCCGTATACCACTTTCCGCGTTTGATCGCAGTCAGGACACCCAATGGCAAGCCGACAAGCAAAGAGATGAGGGTCGCAACCAGCACGAGCTCAAGCGTCGCAGGGAACCGCTCGGCGATGAGATTTAATACATCTTGGCCATTGCGATAGGAGATGCCAAAATTGCCTTGTGCCGCATTGACGACGAAACGGGTATATTGCGTCATAAGACCATCGTTAAGGCCAAGACGCTCACGCAGATTATCGCGGTCCGCCTGCGTCATCTGCTCGTTTGCCATCATCTCGACGGGGTCGCCAGCCAACCGAAAAATCAGAAAGGCAAGCAAAGCGACGGCCAACATCACCATGATAGCGTTTGCCAGGCGCTTAATGATAAAAACCAGCATTGAAATTCCTCAGTAACAAAAGGACACGTCGGGGGATGTTTTCACCCCCCGAGGCATTTGATTGATTTATTGGGCAAACTGCGTCAGCCAGTGACGCGGCTTATTGTCAGGCAGCTGTACGATCTTGTCGATCTTCCTCGACATGACCCACGCCATTGGTTGCTGGTGCAAGGGAAGCATTACGATTTCCTCTTTCACCATCGTTAGCGCTTGTGTCTGTAATTCTAAGCGCTTGGTGCGGTCCATTTCGGTGGATGCCTGCACGACAAGCTTGTCGATATCCGGGTAACTCCAGCCGCCCCAATTGAAGACGCCAGCATTGGCGGTCTTGGTCTGGATCATCTGGAGGAGGATAGAGTAGCTGTCCAGCATTGGCTCGGTGGCCCAGCCGATCAGATAGACGTCGGCTTTACCACCTGTGCGTTTGGGTGCCTGTGCTGCGGTCGGCGCAATATCGAGCTGTGGCTTAAAGCCGCCGCGGCTCAACATATTCACCATTCCCTGGCAAAGCTCCTCCTCGTTCACATAAGCATCGGTCGTGCAGACAAGGGTGAACGGAAAATCAGTGGCACCAGCGTCTGCGAGAAGTTTCTTGGAAAGTCCTGGATCGTACTTGAGTGTCGTGTCCAGGTCCGGGGTATATCCTGGAATTTCTGGCGCTACGATCGCACCTGCGGTGCGCGATTTACCACGCATGATACGCTTCTGAATGAGGTCTCGGTCAAGCGCATGGGCAAATGCCTGCCGCACTCGCAGATCATTGAATTTGTTCTCAGATCCGTCTGCCAGTTTGGCTTTTCGATTAAATCCCATCATCACAGTACGAAGGTCTGTGCGCTCCAACACGTTGAGGTCGGGCTGAGCCTGCAATCGCGGCAAATCCTGTGAGGGAGCATTTTCCGTGAAGTTGACTTCGCCTGAGAGCAATGCCGCAACGCGGGTTGCTGCTGAAGTGATTGGCGTGAACTCAATTCGATCAATGTTTGACTGGGATTTATCCCACCACTCCGTGTTCTTTACCAGAACGGTCTTAGAGTCGGGAACGCGACTTTCGAGCTTGAAGGGACCGGTGCCATTGGTGTTGTAAGTCGCGTAGCCCTCAATCTTCGCGCCAACATCTGTCGGTTTTTCAGAGTTGTTATTCTTCAACCAATCGGCATCGAAGATATGAATATTGGTCAAATCGTTAAGGAGCAGCGGATAGGGGCCGCTCAACTCGATGTCGACAGTATAATCGTCAATTTTTTTAGAGGATTTGTACGCTGGGAGATTTCCGCGCAATGGCGAAACCGGATCACTGACGCGCTTCAGAGAGGCAATGACGTCGTCCGCATTGAACGAAGCACCATCGTGGAACTTCACGTCTTTACGCAGATGAAAGCGCCATACCGTATCGGAGACATTCTCCCAAGAGGCGGCAAGCGCCGGCTCGATCTTCAGTTCGGCATCATAACGTACCAAACCCTCATAGACATGGTTAAGGAATGAAAGCGTGTAGCTGTCGCCGTATGAATATGGATCAAGCGAGTAGATATCGCGTGATGCCCCCCATTTCAGTGTTTCGGCTTGGCCTGACAAGGTAAGGCTCGCCAGTACCGTGGCCGCTAGGCCCAGTTTTTTAAACATAGATTTGCTCCGCTCATGGAAATTTGCGCCCCGTTTTCGGGGTCTGTTTTAATTCATCGACGGAAACCTCCCTCACGGCAGGTTAAGCCCTTTCGCCTTTCCGGCGTGCTGTGAGTTTCGTGTGGTTTCCTCCTTGTTGGGCGGCCCCAGCCTTTTCAGCTTGTTGGCCACTAAGAACAGTATGTCCAATCCCTAAAAGTTGTCAACGAGATTGTTGACAATATCAAAATATTTGCGCGCGAGACTTGTTGACAATATCCCTCAGAAAGACGCTATGAGTTTGTCTTCCAAAGCGGATAGCTAGAGGCAAATATCTGTTCTAGTGGTGGATGTTGCCAACTTCTGTCAGGGTATTTTGCGATAAGCCCGTCATATTGACGCTGGGCGCGTTCTCGAGCTGCCGCCATATCGATACCGGCAACCTTGCCATCTAGCATGGACAATCGTCCGTCGACGAACACCGCGCAGGTAACCTTGCCCGAACCACCGACCACAAGCGTCGTAATCGGGTCAATGCTAGGTGTCATATAGACATCATCGAGACGAAACACTGCGATATCTGCCTTAGAGCCCGTTGAAAGTTGTCCAATGTCGTTGCGCCCAAGCGCTTTAGCACCGCCGAGCGTCGCGGCATCGAATAGGTCTTTTGAAAATACCATGTCCGATGCTTTATCGCCGATACGGCACGCGATTAAACCGACCAGCATATTCATGAACATATCCGGTGGCGCCGTATCGGTGGCCATACCGATATTGATACCGAGTTTGCGACATGAGGAGAACGAATTCAGAATGCTACCCATGCGAGCAGACACCAGAGGTGAATGCGCAATCGAGACGCCGTGTTGGGCATAAAGTTTGAAATCTTGTGACGTGGCGTAAGTCCCGTGTGGAGCATACAATTTTTCGCTCATAAGGCCGTTGTCCGCAAGCCATTGCGGGCCCGAAACGCCATAAAGCCTATGCATTGTATCGAGTTCGAGCTTGCCTTGAGCCATATGCACCCTTACCCGGCAGTCGAGATCGTTTGCCGCCGCCATCGTTCGCTTTAACAAGCGCAATGTGCAGGTTTCGATACGGTCGGGAGCCAGCAATCCATTGACCAGTCCGCCATAGCGCCCATGATTGCGTTCAATGAAATCAATGGCGGAGGCGAGGCCCTGGAGCCCGCGCTCTTCATCAAAAATAGGCTCGATACGCCCCGGCTCTTCCAAAACCATGCCGCCCGAACGATATGCAGGACCGAGAAAAACGCGAAGACCCAGATCACGGGCCGCCTGAGCTGCCGCTTCAAATTCTCCAACGGTTTCTGCCCATTTGCGATAATAGAGAGACGCAATAGGTGCGGCCGATGTGATGCCATTGAGCAAAAGAAGGCCGAATCCGAAGCGCTTTTGGAATGCGAGCTCTTCTTCCGAATACATTTCGTATGGCCCGCGCTCTAAATATGAGCGGGGCCAGATCCGCCCCTTACGCCACCCAGGTTGATTGTCTTGCACGAGCAAATAGGTATCGAGATCAGACAATGCATCAAGGTCGACCAACCCAGGGCTGATCAACGCCGTTCCAAAATCGATGCGACGGGCTACTTCTCCCTCAAAATGAGGGCCACCATAGAGAACCCTGTCATTCTCGATCACAATTTCGCCGTTAGGAATCAACTGATGCCCGCCCTCATTGAAGGCAAGTACCCATTGTGCGGTTAGAAGCGTCAAACCTTGCGGCCGTTCGCCAAGAGCAAGGTGTCGAGAGATGGGCGTGGTAGAGCTGTCGATTTCCATTGCGCGATGATCCTGGTCTTGAAATTAAAAGAGCGTTTCATCGAAATGAAACGCTCCTTTCCGCAATCAAATATCAGCTACGGTGCGGTTTATTCCGCCATCATCGTGTGCCAGTGACGCGGCTTATTGTCGGCGCGGAAATCCACGCTCTTAACCTTATCAAGCATACCCCAGGCAATGGGCTGCTGATGGAGCGGGATCAAGATCGCTTTGTCTTTGGCAATTTTCAGCGCCTCTTCTTCCAGCGCCAGACGTTTTGCGGTGTCTGGTTCTTGCGCAGCCTTTTTCACCAATGTGTCAAGTTCTGGATAAGACCAGCCGCCATAGTTGGAAACACCGGTTGAGCCGCTCCGTGTCGACAAAACCTGAGAAAGCAGAGAATAAGCGTCAAGTGTCGGTTCATTGGCCCAGCTCAAATTGAACATATCGGCCTTACCGTTTGTGCGCTTTGGCTGCTGTACCGCACGAGGCCCCATATCGATGGTGGGTTCGAAACCTGCACGCTTGAGCATATTTGCGATGCCGGAGCAGATGTCTTCCTCATTAATGCTCTCATCATTCATGCACAGATAGGTGAATGCCAAGCCTTTCTGACCGGCTTCCTCCAAAAGCTTCTGAGCCGCTTTGGGATCAGCAGGTTGAAACACATCGAGTGTTTTGGCGTAACCCGCGATTTCTGGCGCTATCAACGAGCCTGAAGGACGAGCGAGAGCCCGCATGATTTTCTTGTTAATGAGATCACGATCGATACTCGCCTCGACTGCCTGGCGAACACGAACATCCAGGAATGGGTTCGGACGCCCATCGTCGAGCTTTTCCTTCCCATTGAAACCGATAAAGACCGTACGCAGCTCAGTCCGTTTGCTCACCTTAATACCCGCGGAGGATTCAAGTCGCGGCAAATCCTGAATGGGTGCTGAATCGACCAGGTCTATTTCGTTGGAAAGCAATGCTGCAACGCGCGTTGCGGCAGAAGAAATAGGAACATATTCAATGCGATCGAGGTTATGCTTTTTCTCATCCCACCACTGATCGTTGACGATGAGGACCGTTTTGGAATCTGGAACGCGGCTATCTAGCTTGAAGGGTCCGGTGCCATTGGTGTTGTGGGTCGCGTAATTTTCGGTTTTAGAAGCGATATCCGTCGGCTTTTCGGCATTATTGTCCTTGAGCCATTTCGCATTGAACATGAAGATATTAGTCATGTCATTGAGGAACAATGCAGTGGGTGCAGATACTTCAATATCGACCGTGAAGTCGTCCACTTTCTTCACGCCGACGTAGAGCGGAATGTTTCCGCGCAACGGCGAGGTCGGATCTGACACACGGTTCATCGATGCTACCACGTCATCAGCGGTAAAATCGGCACCGTTGTGGAACTTCACGCCCTTACGCAGGGTAAATCGCCAATATTTGTTGTCGACCAACTTCCATTCGGTTGCAAGCGCCGGTTCGATCTCGAAATTTGGGCCGTATCGGATCAACCCTTCGTAGATATGGTTGAGAAAAGCCAAGTTGGACGTCGAAGGAACAGAATCCGGGTCCAGGGAATATATGTCCGCTCTGCTACCCCAACGCAAAGTCGCAGCATCTGCAGATGAGACTGCAAGTGGCACTGCAATAGCCGCGGCGGTCAGCGCCGATACGAGGAACTTGTTTAGACGCGTCATGCTCTTCCCTTCATGAATAACGATAGGATCCGTTCTTTCGGATTTTGCCGTAGTATCATTAGCTGTTTCATTATTGTCAACGATATTGTTGGCAATTATGCTCTAGAACATCAACATCGTGGATGGATCCGCGCATGTTCGCAGGGCAACCGAGACTGAAACAAAAGGGGACATAAATGAGTGGGTTACTGCTGCTTCACGGAACAATTGTAACTGTAGACGGTTCAAGACGAATTCTTGACGACGGCGCGCTAGCAACTGAAGACGACAGAATTGTCGACATTGGCAGCGTAGAAGAACTTCAACCACGTCATCGAGAAAAAAGAACGATCGATTGCACCGGCAAAATGATTATTCCAGGGCTTATCGATGCGCACGGACATGCCGGCCACGCCTTGATCCGCAGCATCGCTGCAGACACGAATTCTTTATGGATGCGGATCGTCACGCCTACCTATTATCATTATGTCACACGCGACTACTGGTACGCCGATGGCCTTGTCTCGGGCCTTGAAAGACTATGTGCAGGTGTGACAACATCTGCGAGCGTCATTACCTCCATGCCCCGCAGCGACGACCCGATCTTTGCGATCAATCATGCGCGCGCTTATTCAGAACTCGGTTTGCGGGAAATTATCTGCGTCGGACCTGCAGGCCTGCCATGGCCGCAATCGGTAACGCGTTGGGAGACGGGCAGCCCCGTGCGTCATATGGTTTCTTTCGAGGAAATGCTGGAGGGGGCCGAGGCAGTAATTGAAAATTTAAATGAAACGGCAGACGGGCGCATCAAGGTTTTCCTTACACCATTCACGATAGTGCCCTCGGTTGAACCGTCGAATGCTTCGACACCTGATCTTGCGGTCACTTTGACAGCGAACGATCGAATGCAAGCACGGCGCATTCGGGAGACAGCGCGCAAATGGGGCGTGCGTATTCACTCGGATGCTTTCGCCGGCCAAATTCGCATGGCGTGGCAAGATAAGGAACATGCCCTGCTAGGGCCGGATGTGCACTTGCAGCATTGCTGGGGAATCTCGCACGAGGAAATTGATATTCTTGCGGAAACAGGGACGCATGTCACCCATGCTCCTCCCGGCCGATCCACACCAGTCATGCAGATGATGGCCCGCGGCGTTCCCCTCGCCATCACTTCGGACGGCGCAGCACCAAGTCGCCATTTTGACATGCTACAGATCGCTCGCATCGCTCAATCGACACAACATATCCTGCATAATCATGACCGCTATATTCTGCCCCCAGGCAAAGTGTTTGAAATGATCACTATCGACGCAGCCCGCGCGATTGGAATGGCTCATGAGATAGGTTCCCTTGAGATGGGAAAGAAAGCCGACATTGCCATTATTGATATGCGAAAGCCACATTTAACACCAAACTGGATGCCTGTACATCGCTTGATCCATCAAGTTTTAGGCAGCGATGTGGATACCGTAATCGTTGACGGAAAAATCCTCATGGAAGGCGGCAAAGTTCTGACCACTAACATGCAGGAAGCCCTGGATTTTGGTGAATCGGAGGCTCGTGCGCTGGTGGCAAGAGCTGGATTAGAAAAACACATGCACGATCCTGCGTGGGGTCAATTGCAGCGAACCTTCAACGAGCCAGTCAATTTCCCTTCATTGCCGCAGGACAGTGCTACCCGTGAATAGGTTTCAATCCTCGTCGAGGCGACGGAGGACGAAACAATATGATAGCTGAGCGAACTATCCTGCCTAACCCGTCTAGCCGCGACACGTTTTCAGCGCCGAGCCCAACTCGTTTGCATAGATGCGTTTGCCCCCTACGCGAATAACGGCCTAAACAACGGCGACGCCAACAGGGTTTCTGTCAGCGTCTGCGTGAGCTTGCGCACCTACTTTTGCATCAAGTTCGCATTTCGTCCGCGATCAAGTGCAACATACGAGACTGCAGCATGGATGGGCTCGGTATTGAAACCTTCGCTACAGCTTCCATCTTAGTTGACCCATTCGATGAGAGTGGGTCGCTGAAAGTTTCAATTCCACTGAGTGAGTTTAAATGAAACCCGCTCAGTGGGTTCATTTCTCCGGGTTAAGTTCATCACTCGGTGGACGACTTTGACCGCAGCCTTGTGCCCAGATGACCTGATTGGAAAGCGTTTGTGCTGCACTGCCTTCCAGATGGCAGCTTTGAGAGCACTATTTACTTGCCTGTCTTATAATAACCTCGTTTTGGAGCTTCATCGATTAGCGTTTAACAGTCGCTCAAGGATCACTGCAGCTATAATGATGGTCCCGATTACGGTCCCTTGCCAGTACGGATCTATCCCCAAGAGGTTTAATCCATTCCGAATACAGACCATGATGATTACACCAAAGAACGTTCCGATGATGGAGCCACGCCCGCCGAAAAGACTGGTGCCGCCGATCACTGTGGCTGCAATCGCATCAAGCTCCAGCCCGAGCCCGCTTGTGGGATCAACGGAGCGAATTCTTCCAGCGAGAAAGATTGCTGCCACTGCACACAAAACACCCGCAATGACATAGACCGAGATCTTATAGCGACCCACTGAAAGACCAGCGACGCGGGCTGCCTCCGGATTGGAGCCGACTGCGTAAAGGGAGCGTCCAGTCTTAGTCTTTTTAAGTAACCAGTAGACGGAAGCGTAAAGCAAGATAAGGAATATGACATTGATCGGGATACCGCCAATCATGCCCATTGCAATTTCGCTTAGTTGGGGCGGCAGATCGGTGATCGAGCGAGCGCCACTCAATGTGTAGGTCAAGCTTCGGCAAATTGACATCATTCCTAGCGTTACGATGAATGCCGCGACCCCACCTTTCTCGATAATAAAACCGTTGGCAAATCCAATGACTGCACCGGTGAGCAGCCCAATCGCGATCCCTGGATAGAAGCCGAAAACAGGAAAACTAACAGCCATCGCAACGCCTGTCAGTCCAACAGTTGAACCCACTGAGAGATCGATACCTGCGGTCAGAATGACTAAGGTGAGCCCTACGGCAAGGATACCGACCACAACCGACTGGTCCAATACGTTGAGTATATTGTTGTAGGTCAGAAAATATGGACTGGCAAAACTCAATCCAACCACGATGGAGGCGGTGAGTAAAAACATCCTTAGTTCAAGAGAATGACCGATGTGGCTGAAGCGAGACCAGAGATTTCGGGTAGTGTCGGGTGTCTGAACGCTCATGCTGCAACACTTTCTGAAGTGTGTAATGAATGATGGACAATACGATCCAATTCGTTAGCCAGCGGAAGTTTGGCGGGATCGTTCGTGAGTAACACAATTGCTCCCATCGCTTGTCCCTGCTTGCCCCGCATGGTCGCGATGGTGATGTTCGCATTCTCCGGCTGACTGAGAACGGTGGCTGAGAATGGAAAAAAATCGCCTTTTTGCAACATTCCCGCGACCGGCTCCGAATGTGCGCTGTCCAGGCAAAAGACATAGTCGTCATCATAATGGAGCCACATGCAGCCGGCATTGAATTGCTGCGCAATACGCGTCAGCATCGCACCAATTAAATGCGCCGAGCGACGCGGAGCGGACAGCATTGTCAGACGTTGGGTGTTCAGACAAGCAACCGGAACGTCTGCAACACTTCTGCCGTCGCTTAAAACAACGACCCTGTCAGACAAGCCTAACAATTCTTCAAAATCGGAACTGATGACCAGAATGGCTGTTCCTTCATCCGAAAGCTCGCGCAACGCTTTGTAGATCGTAGAACGGGTTTCAATATCGACGCCCCGCGTTGGTTCATCCAAAATCAGCAGTCTTGGGCTGGCGAGCAACCAGCGCGCAATGATGATTTTTTGCTGCATGCCGCCGCTAAATTTCAAAATATTGGCATCGTTCAGACGACTAAGGTTTAATCCCAGTCGGCTCACCACTTCATGGGCGCGCGGCTCCGATTTTTTGTAGTCTACCAATTGATGTTTCTGAAGACTTAGTTGAACGAGCATCAAGTTTTCCCGCACTGAAAAGTCCGGTATCAACCCCTGCGTTCTTCTGTCTTCGCCTATAAAACCGATACCGGAGCGAATGGACTCCAATGGAGAGCGAGGCGAAAACGCCTCGCCCGCAAACTTGATAGACCCACGCTCAACAGGACGTAACCCAAAGATCGCCTCGACTGTTTCTGTTCGCCCTGCTCCAACCAACCCGCCAAGCCCAACAATTTCTCCGGCTGCGATGTCAAACGACACATCTTTGACCATTGGCCTTGCGGATAATCCTTCTACTTGTAAGATTTTTCTTGTTGTTCTGATGGGCCGGGTTTCATGATGCGCATAAATATTGGAAAGTTCCCGCCCAACCATCAGGCGGATAAGCTCATTGGCATCAATACTATCCGTCTTGATCCCACCGACGACGGTCGCACCTTCGCGTAAAACCGTTAGGCGGTCCGTTGCTGCAAAAATTTCCTCCATACGATGGGTCACAAGAACAAGACTATGGCCCCGCTCAGCGAGCTTTCGCGTGAGTTCGAGCAACTTGTCACATTCGTAAGGTGACAATGAAGTCGTCGGCTCATCGAGGAATATAACTTTGGAATTGAGTGCTAAGACTTTTAAGATCTCAACAAGCTGCCGATTGGCCATTGAAAGACGGCCAACCTCGTCGTCCAAGCCGAAACCAACCGAGATCTGTAACTCGTCGATTAATGCTATCGCCTGACGACGATTGTTAGCCCAGTTTAGTCGTCCCGGCTTTGCGAATTCGGGCAGGAAAATATTTTCGAGTACCGATAAGTGAGGTGCCAGACTGGTTTCTTGCGTGACCATGCTGACACCCGCAGCTATCGCATCGCGCGGCGAGGAGAAATGAACTTCACGCCCATCGACCGTCAAACTGCCACTATCAATGCGATGCATTCCCGCAATCGCTCGCATCAATGTGCTTTTACCGGCTCCATTTGCACCAACTATAGCGTGCACTTCGCGGTGATTGAGCGAGAAATCAACGCCTTTCAGTGCTTTCATTGAGCCGAACCGCTTTTCGATTCCCTGTGCGGTAAGCAGCAACGCAGGCTCCGTGTCATTCCGATCCAAGCGGAATCCTCCCAATTTTACGCCATCCTCGATTTTTATGATAGCGCTATCTTTTCCGATATGGCAAGCATGTGTCTGTCGACGGATTGACTTTAACAGCTTTGGAGGAGGCACGAATGAACCAGGAACAATACGTGTTTGAGTTTGTTGATGCACATCATCACTTGTGGGATCTTAAGCGACTATATTACGCTTGGCTGACCGACAAACCGTTCATCGGCCATCCCTCAGGCGATTACAGCAAGATCATGAACAACTATCTTGTTGATGACCTTCGTCGGGAAGCCCAAGCGGTTAATCTGATTAAGTCTGTACACATTGAAACTGCGGATGGCGAGACTGACCCGGTTCGTGAAACGCAATGGCTGCAAGAAGTTGCCGATGAAAAAGGCATGCCAAACGGCATCATTGCGCGCTGCGATCTTGCGAGCGAAGATGCTGCGAGCGAACTTGATCGGCATCAACAATTCGGTAATTTTCGCGGCGTGCGGATGCTTTCGTTTATGGGGCTTGATTTCCTGGATGCTGTCGAATTTCGACAAGGTTTCAAGGAGTTGGCAAAGCGGGATCTCGTTTACGACATGGATGCGGGCTGGCAACAAATGCACAAGGCTTATGCCTTGGCAAAAGACTTTCCTTCCACGCGCATCATCCTAGGCCATTGTGGCTTCCCCAAAGAGCGGAACGTTCCCTACTTTCATCACTGGCGCAAAGCGATCGCCCAACTCGCGCAAGCACCCAATGTGGCATGCAAACTATCTGGACTGGCAATGGTCGATCACAATTGGACAGTCGAAACAATCCGGCCCTGGATAGAAACCTGCATCGAACATTTCGGCGTTGATCGCTGCATGTTTGGCACAAATTGGCCCTTGGACGGTCTTCACAGTGAATATGCAACCGTCGTCAATGCTTATCGTGAAATTGTCGACGACTACAGCGTCCCTGAGAAACGCCAATTATTCCGCCACAGCGCTGAAAACTGGTATCGCATCTAGACAAATGATCAGGCCGTTCCACGCCGAATAAGCTGGTGGTCAAGAACGATGGTTTTTTTCTCGCTCTTGGCCCCGTCCAATCGACTGAGCAGCATATGGGCTGCTCGTTCACCCATCGCATCGGGTTGGATGCGCACAGTCGTCAAGGCTGGAGAAACAAACGATGCGAGATCGAAATCGCCAAAACCGCATATGGCCAGCTGATCGGGCACGCGAATTCCACGTCTGTTGCATTCCAGCAATGCGGCAAGCGCTAAGCTATCGGCGGAAAAAAAGATCCCGTCTGTCAAGGGTTGCCGCCGCAACACTTCATCCATTCCGATCACCCCATCTTGGGTATTCATCGGCATCGTCAGCTCTACTCTGCAGGCTGGCGACAAACCCGCGGTTGCAATCGCCTCTGCAAGTCCCTGGAACCGTGCCGATGCTCGGGGGTCTTGGGTAGCCCCACCGCCAACAAAAGCTATTCTCTTTGCCCCACGCGCCACGAATAGATCGCCGACTGCGCGCCCCGCCGCAATATTCGAAAATCCAGTAGCCATATCAATGGCTTCCCTGTCAGTATCCCAGGTCTCGACAATTGGCAAACTGCTCGCTCGTAGCAACTCTTCTGCAACAGGGGTGTGGTTGTTTCCTGTGAGGATGAATCCCAAGGGGCGCCGTTCTAACAAAGTTCGAATAATATTTTCTTCCCGCAGGGCCGAATATTCGCTGTTGCCGATGATCACGGATATGCCGCGTTTCTCCATAACATCAATGATGCTTTTCACCTCTGCGGCGAAAGCAGAACTGGATAATGTCGGAATGACAACAGCAACAACGCGACTGCTGTTAGACGCCAGATTGCGTGCAGCCTCGTTAGGAATATAGTTCAATTCACGGATGATCTGCTGGACGTGCAGACGTGTTTTCTCCGCGACTAGCTCTGGTCTGCCGATCACTCGAGAAACCGTCTGCGGAGAGACGCCCGCCTTATCGGCCACATCCGACATGGTCACGACCGGCAGGTTCAAAGAAATATTTCGAGATCGCTTCGTCCGCATTGACACCTTCGTATGTTAACGCTAACTGTATCGCAAAATGATAGCGCTAGCACAACCCGCAAATGAGACGGAAAGCCTAGTTTAAGATTCATTTTTGGGAGGAGAAACCAGGATGATTACCCGACGGAATTTTGCGGCGTTGGCCTTATGCGTCACCGCCAGCCTTTTGAACAATAGTTCTTACGCGCGTGCAAGCGATAAGCAACTCGTTTATCTGTCTGCAGGCATTGAAGCCCCTTTCTGGCGTTATGTCTCAAAGGGCGCCGAAGCGGCTGCTGCTGACCACAAATATAAGTTCACCGTCCTCGACTCCCGCAACAATGCACAAAGCCAGTTGCAAAATGCCCAGGACGCGATCGTAAAGGGTGCCACAGGCATCGTTTTATCGCCGACTGATTCCTCGACGGCTCCAGCAGTGCTCGATCTCGCAATGCGAGCAGGCGTTCCCTTGAGCTTCGCGGGTATTGGCACGACATCTGGCGACTATACAACATTTGTCACCTCAGATGATGAGGCGGGGGCATACGCCGTCGGACAGGAAATGGCTAAAGCGCTTGCGACCAAAGGCTGGAATAGCGCGGAAATCGGGCTTATCCAGATTTCTCAGGCTCGCCAGAACGGCGTCAAACGAACAAATGGTTTTGTGAAAGCCGTTACCGATGCGGGGCACAAGATTGTCGCGCGCAATGAAATGCAACTCTACACCGCCGATGAGACCTATCGTTTTGTTCAAGATATGCTCACAGCGCATCCAGGTCTGCGTGGCATATTTGTGCAAACCGATACGCCAACTCTTGGCGCTGTGCGCGCCGTCGCCTCGATGCGTCGCACCTCTGATACTCTCGTCGCAGCCTTTGACGGAACTCCCGAATTTGTTCCGCTCATTAAGGACGGCGCTATTCTGGCAAGCGGAATGCAACAGCCATATCTCATGGGAAAACAGGCGGCAGAATCGGTGATTGCGAAGATCGACGGGCAGTCGCCTGCAAAGGAGCAAGTACTTCCCATTCTGATTGTAACCGCCGAAAACATTGATGAGCAACTTCCCGTCCTGCGGGAAAATGTCTTCGCCAACGAGCTCAAATAGTTCGCTTTGTGAGTTCACGTCAAAGATTTCGACCCGGGCGGAACCGCCCGAGTCAGTTACTTCTCGGGCGTAAAATGATAGCGCTACCATTTTCGTGTTAAACGTAAGGGCATGTAATGCGATTGAGTGAAAAGAACTACTTCGAAGACATTGAAAATGATTATTCCTATGAAACCCCCGCCATCACCTTGGGCGAGCATCATATTCTGACCTTTGCCGGACTAACGGGTGACTTCACGCCCGTACATGTTGATGAAGAGTTTGCCCGGGAAATGGGGTTTCGGGGCCGCCTTGCCCATGGTTTGCTTGGCCTTTCGATGATCGACGCGCTCAAGAACCGTTGCCTTGTCCAATTTCATGTCGTTGCGGCACTGAACTGGAACTGGCGGTTTACCGGCCCTCTCTTCATCGGCGATCAGCTAAAGGCCCATTTACGCATTACTGACAAGCGCCTGACCAGCAAGGGTAATCGCGGGATCATCACGCTCGATATTCGCGCAACGAACCAGAAAAACGAGACCGTTCAGGAAGGAACCAACCAAATCATGGTCCTTTGCCGTCCAAGCAAATGACCTGAACGGCCATACTCAACTAAAATTTCATGACAGCCTTGGAGATAAAAATTGGGAATTCTATCGGGATATAAAGTCATCGACTGTTCAATCGCGATGGCCGGTCCATTTGCAACACAGCGGCTTGGCGATCTCGGAGCGGATGTCATCAAGGTGGAGCCGGTGACAGGGGAATGGCAGCGCCACGTTTCTGCTGGGGGAGCCTCCGGCAACAAGATCAATGTGTCATTTCTCTCTCTCAATCGGAACAAACGGTCTTTGGCAATCGATCTTAAAAGCGACGAGGGCAAAGCGGTATTACTTGACCTGATCAAAGATGCGGATGTCTTCTTGCAAAATTACAGGCCAGGAGTAGCAAAGCGTCTAGGGGTTGACTACGAAGCGCTTTCCAAGATCAATCCAGGTTTGGTCTACGTTTCCATGTCAGGTTACGGAGAGGAAGGGCCCTATGTGGACCGGCCAGGGCAAGACCTGGTCTTGCAGGGGCTGTCGGGTGCCATGTTATCGGCAGGGCGGGCCAATGAGGCTCCCAATGCAGCTGGACAATACCTCGTTGATGCCGTTACGGCTTATACAGCCTTTGAGGGGGCACTGGCCGCCCTGCTCCACAAGGAGCGGACTGGCGAAGGTCAGTTGGTGCAGGTTAACATGCTTGATGCCATCGTCACGCTTCAGATGCAGGAACTTTCCGTATTCACGGTTGGTGGCCGTCCGCAGCAGCGATCAGCCGAACCGCATGCGCATGTTTATATCCGGGCGCCTTACGGGGCTTTCGCAACGTCCGACAGTTTTATCATCATTGCATTTCCGCCTTTGGCAAAATTCGGCCAAGTGATCGGAGAAGATAGCTTTTTGACGATGAATGACGAAGATGACAGTTGGAAATACCGGGATGAAATCTTCGCAAGAACAAGACAGCGCCTGAAACTGAAAACCACCGATGAATGGATGCGCCTTCTGCGCGAAGCCGATATCTGGTGCGGCCCGGTTTATGGTTATGAAGACCTGCTTGACGATCCACAGATTGCTCATAACGGAACCTTTGTAGAATATGACCACCCGACGGAAGGGCATATCAAAGCGCCGGGATTTCCAATCAAATTTTCGAAAACACCGTCCAGCGTGGATCGTGGCGCGCCGATTATTGGGCAACATACCGATGAAGTTTTGCGCGAAGCCGGGTATGACGAAGCAAAAATTCAAGCTTTAAAGCAGTCTGGTATCGTTGTCGCAGGAGTATTGTGACAATGTCAGCGCCGATCATGGGCCTCACCTGGGATCACCCTCGCGGTTACGATGCTCTCGCGGCAGCGGCAAGGTATAGTGCAGCCAGTATCGAGATTGACTGGCAAAAACAACCTTTGGAAGGTTTTGAATCGTCGCCTATAGCAGACCTATGTTCCCGCTACGATCTGGTGGTACTCGACCACCCGCACCTGGGCGAAGCCGTCGACTGCAACTGCCTATTCTCTCTTGAGGAGATTTTCGAGCCTTCCGAGCTTGCAAAACTTGTTGGGACAAGCATCGGCCCGTCGGCCCGCAGCTACGCAATGAATGGCAATCACTGGGCCATTCCGCTTGACGCAGCGACGCAGGTCAGCGCCTGGCGCAGCGATCTGATCGAACGAGACTCCGTAGGGCTTTGCTGGAACGACGTCAGTAACCTATCTGCAGATACGGGAAAGGTCGCCCTTTCTTTAGCCGGCCCTCATGCACTGCTGAGCTACTTTTCTATTCTCGCTTCTATGGGAAAACCGGCTGATCCGGATTGCGAAGTGCTTATCGATGAACAAGGAGGAAGAGATGCTTATGAGTTGATGATGGAGTTGGCGCAGCGAGCTCCCCGCAACACAATACATCTCAATCCGATAGGCATTCTCGAACATATGTCTATAAACTCCGACATAGTGATGTGTCCGTTGATCTATGGCTATGTGAACTACGCGAACAGGTCAAATGTCTTGGGGCAGAGAATCTCCTTTTCAAACGCGCCTACGTGGTCAGCGGGAGGAATGCCCGGTTCCACATTGGGAGGAACCGGTATTGCTATATCAAGACGAAGTCCGATAACCCCGGAGCTAAAAGCTCACTTGTTATGGTTGATGAGTGAAGAGGTGCAAACAAAGTTTATTCCTCGACACCACGGACAACCATCCTCAGAAAGTGCATGGGGTGATGTTACTCTCAATCACGAATGGTCTAACTTTTACTCAAGCACATTTGACAGTGTATCTCACGCCTACGTGCGCCCGCGCTACAATGGCTACATATCCTTCCAAACGAACGGATCAGCGTATCTACGAGAGTCTGTGCTCGAACGAAGGTCATGGCGAGATGTATCAAACGGGTTACAGGCACTCTATCGCGCGAGCTTAAGCCCTTAACGACAAAAGCTACCACTCAATCGACCGTAGCGGGCAAGGCACTGGGCTGCAATCAGCCGCCCGGTCTTGTTGTTTTCACGAATTCAATCATCCTGGGGAGGAGTTACTATGAGCGTCACGCAAATTGAGCGCATCAACACCCGCAAAATAGATAAAGGCTTGGACGAAGCGAAAAAATCTTCCGAGGTTCGCAGGGCTGTTACGTCGGCTCTAATCGGCACAGCCTTAGAATGGTATGACTTTTACATCTTTGCTACAGCGGCAGCATTGATTTTTAACCGCATTTTCTTTCCGGATTTGTCACCCCTTGCAGGCACGCTTGCAGCATTCGGGACCTATGCCGTTGGCTTTTTTGCCCGCCCGTTGGGCGGAATTATCTTTGGTCGTATTGGCGATCTTCATGGGCGCAAGATAGTCCTTGTCGTTACGCTCATCATGATGGGTTTCGGCACTATGCTCATAGGTTTGCTACCAACTTATGCATCTATTGGGATCGCAGCACCTGCACTTCTAATTGGCTTGCGCATTATTCAAGGTTTAGCCGCGGGCGCCGAGTTTAGTGGCGCGGTCACGCTCGCCGCAGAGTATGCGCCAGTTAATAAACGCGGTCTTTATGCAAGTTTACCTACGCTCGGCGTATGTCTCGGAACATTGTTGTCGGCAGGCGCATTCTTTGCAGTAAGTAACTCCATGTCCGATGAAGCCTTCATGAGTTACGGCTGGAGAATTCCGTTTCTGCTGAGCATTTTTGCTGTCATCGCCGGCATTTTTGTGCGGTTGAAAGTCAATGAATCTCCGACATTCCATAAGCTTAAGGAAGAGGGAAAGACATCCGACGCGCCTATCCGCGATATGATCGAGGACTCTGGGCCGCGCTTCTGGATGGCCTTCGCTGCACGCTTCGCAGAAAATGTCTCAGGCTATCTTTTTCAGGTTTGGACATTGTCCTACATCACGTCTCAATTGCTGATTGATCGCAACATAGGTTTGACGGGTGTATTAATTGGCGCAGCATGCGGAATAATCACAATTCCACTCCTTGGTTTTGTTTCCGATCGCATAGGTCGAAAGCCAGTTTACCTCTTTGGCGCCGCGCTGTTCACGTTTGGGATTTATCCGTATTTCTGGCTGCTTAACACCCAAAACCCAACGATCATCGTCTGCACAATCGCATTTTCTATCGCAATTTCAAACTACTCGATGCTGTCTGTTCAAGGCGCGTTCTTCAACGAATTGTTTGGTGCACGCACGCGCTTCACAGCAATTTCTATCGTTAGAGAAGTCTCTGCAGTATTCGCTGGTGGAATCGCACCATTCATAGCGACTGCTTTGTTATCATGGGGAAGCGGCAGCTATATTCCTGTGGCGATCTACGCAACGATAATAGGCTTGATTACGCTCATTGGTGTGGCAATGGCTCCTGAGACCAGAGGCGCGGACCTGAACCGACTTTAGCTGCAACTATCAGCATATCGCTGCGAGGATGCACCTAGGTCTGCCATTCACGAAAAACTGGCACTTAAGGGATTAAAGCCTCTTTTGCATCACGCAGTATCAGTCTGTTCCCCAAACGATAGTTCCTCGGCCCGTTCCGCACGGCCGAGGAATACGTCTCAGCTCGTCATTCTTGATGAACTCGGATATCTGCCTTTCAGTGCATCAGGTGGCGCGCTGCTATTCCACCTGCTCAGCAAACTTTACGAGCGCACGAGTGTCATAATCACCACGAATCTCAGCTTCAGTGAATGGGCAAGCGTGTTTGGTGATGCCAAAATGACGACTGCATTGCTCGACAGGCTCACTCATCACTGCCACATCCTGGAAACCGGAAATGATAGCTTCAGGTTCAAAAACAGTTCCGCTCAGGAACCAAAACGAGCAAAGGAATACACGAAACTTGACCGTGAATAAAAACCCGAACAATAATTAAAAGGCGGGTCACTTCTCAGGGGAAATCAACAATCAACGCCAAAAGCCCCGTGATGGGGCCTTGTTGGGATCACAGGGGTCGGTGGTTGCGGGGGCAGGATTTGAACCTGCGGCCTTCAGGTTATGAGCCTGACGAGCTACCGGGCTGCTCCACCCCGCGCCAGGGTGTTTATTATGAACCGGTTGGGTATTTTTTCGCGGTTGCCGCGT
>NZ_BSQC01000015.1:0-147848 GCF_030268145.1 Brucella sp. NBRC 12950 | reverse complement strand
CGCGCTCAAGAAGATCAATCGCTTTTGCGTCGAGCTGATCCAGTGCAGACAGCGAACGCCAGAACTGCGTTGCCAGACCATTTGGGCGTTGAAGCGCGACCTTCACGTTTTCCAGCACCGTCAGATGTGGGAAGGTTGCGGAGATCTGAAACGAGCGCACCAGACCCATCCGCGCTACCTTGGCAGGGTTGGTTTTGGTGATGTTTTCGCCAAGAAGCGTAATCTCGCCGCTTGTCGGCTGGAGGAATTTGGTGAGCAGGTTGAAAACGGTCGTCTTGCCTGCACCATTTGGCCCGATCAGGGCATGAACGCGGGCGTGCTCTACATCAAGATCGACATTCTTCACCGCATGAAAGCCGCCAAACGACTTGCCCAGCCCACGAGCAGAAAGAACAATCCTCGACGGCTCTGCTTCTTGCAGAGCCGTAGTATTTTGGGTTGCTGTATTCATGCCATCAGCCTCTTACTGCGTGACCAGAGGACAGCCGCCCTTATCGAGTTGACGGAATGCTTCGTCGCCCGGAATGGTGCGAAGCACCTTGTAGTAATCCCACGGCCCCTTGGATTCCTCTGGCGACTTGACTTGAACAAGATACATGTCGTGCACCATTCGGCCGTCAGCTCGCAGCTTGGCATTGCGGGCGAAGAAATCGTTGATATCCATCGTGCGCATCTTGTCGAGCACCGCTTTACCACTTGTCGATTTTGCCGCCTCAGAGGCCTTTAGGTAATTCATAACGACTGAGTAAACTCCGGCATGTACCATTGTCGGCATTTTGCCGTTCATGCGTTCGCCAAATCGCTTCGACCAGTTGCGTGTCTGGTCATCATAATCCCAGTAAAAGCCAGTCGTCAGTGTCAGGCCTTTTGCAGTCTCGAGGCCGACGCTGTGGACGTCCGAGAGAAAGAGCAACATACCCGCAATCTTCTGCCCGCCCTCAGTAACGCCATATTCACTGGCCTGCTTGAGAGCGGTCATCGTATCGCCCGAAGAGTTTGCGAGCGCAATCACATCAGCGCCTGAAGCTTGGGCCTGAAGCAGAAAAGAAGAAAAGTCAGTGGTTTCGCGCGGATGACGAACCGAGCCCACCACCTCCCCGCCACTTGCCTTGACTGCTTCTGCGGTATCTCGCTCAAGGGCATGACCGAACGTATAGTCGACCGTAATAAAGTACCATTTCTTACCGCCCTCCTGCGTCATGGCGCGTCCAGTGCCATTAGCCAGAGAATAAGTGTCCCAGGTCCATTGCGCCGTTGTCGGAGAACAAGCTTTCCCCGTCAGATCCGAGGAGCCCGCAGTAGATGCAAGAAATGCCACATCCTTGTTGCGTGTTATTTCCTGGACGGCCATCGCAACCGACGATGTTGGCACGTCGATAATGGCTTTTACGTTCTTCTCATCAATCCAGCTGCGCGCCAGAGTGGAACCGATATCCGGCTTATTTTGATGGTCGCCAACGATGATTTCAATCGGCTCGCCATTCAACTTGCCCCCAAAATCCTCTACTGCCATCTTAGCGGCAACGACTGAGCCGTCCCCCGCAAGGTCGAAGTTCATACCGGACATATCGGTCAGTACGCCCAGTCGAACGGGCTCCGCTAAAGCTGGGCTCGCAAGCATCATTGCGGCAAGCGCACCAATGAGCATCCTTGAATTCATAATCATGGTTTTCCTCCTCCCAAAGTAATAACGGTGTTAACCCGACTGGCTGTTGCTTTCCGCAATCAACCTCGCCAGATAAAACTGATCTGCTTCATAAGGCGCAGCCCAGTTGCCGCGGTGTTGCTGATCAAGAGCCCTTTTTGTCATCCGCAAAGCCAACGGCGAGCATTCAGCGATTGTCTGCGCAAAAATTTTTGCGGCGTCGACCGCACCGCCCAATGGAGCAATCTTGTCGCAAAGACCCATATTGAGCGCGTCATGCTCGCCAATCCGCTCATTGGCAAACAGCACACGCTTCGCGCGTGTCGGGCCTATAAGCGATGACAACAAGGGAAGTCCGCCCCAGCCCAGTGTCATGCCCAGTCGGACTTCTGGAAACTGAAAGAAGGCACCCTGAGCCATAACGCGAAAATCTGCGGCAAGGGCCAGAATTCCGCCGCCACCCACAGCTGGCCCTTCGACAGCTGCAATTGTGATTTGCGGTAACAAACGCCAACGATCACACATGACGCCACCGAGCGACATAGCCCGATGACGAGATGTAGCATCGGCATCATTGCGCCATAGATTATCGTCCTTAAGATCTACTCCACCTGAAAAACGGCTTTCAGTGCCGGTAATGATAACGACCTGGACGCTATCGTCGGCCGATAAACCATCCGCCGCTCGTATGAGCTCATTAATCGATTCTTCATTGAGAGCGTTGGCCTTGCCGCCACGATCATAGCGCACCACCGCAATGGCTCCCTCGCTTTTGATATCGACTATGGCCATTTCCCTCATCCTAGATGTTTTCGCTTTGACATACTACCGAGTATGTTGCATATTCCGAATGGGTTTGCAACTGGCCTCTTTTGAGGTTTAGTTCCGGCCAGGGTAGGAGGAACACACAACATGACGCCAGACCAGCGCGCGCTTAACCGTAACCATTGCGTATTACGCTATCTTCTCGATAAGCACGCAACGGAGCGCCCCACGGCACCATTCGTACATTTTTGGCCATCGACAGAATGGGATTACAAGACGACCCGAGACCGCGTTCGACAACGAGCAGCTACTCTGCAATCCCATGGCGTAAAGCGTGGCGATCACGTCCTCTGCTTTATGGGCAATGGTCCGGACTTGCTCACTACATGGTTTGCAATTTGCTATATTGGCGCTGTCTATGTTCCGATAAATACCGCCGCCCTCGGACGTCAATTGGAGCATATTCTCAACGACGCGGACGCGGCGCTCATGGTCGCACAGGCCGATCTGATAGACCGGCTGCATGACGTCGCTCCTGGAAAATTACAGAAAGTTTTGGTGGTTGAAGGCTGGAAAAATCACTCAATTGCTGATGTGGAAATCCTACCTCTGACTGATGTTAGTACGGTCAGCGAGGCTGAGCTCTCCCTCGAAACGCCGATTGAACCCTGGGACACGCTTGCAATAATGTACACGTCAGGCACAACGGGCAATGCCAAGGGTGTCATAACCTCGTATGTCCAGCTTTTTACGATGGGGCCTGACGCCTTTGATTGCGTGGATGAAGCGGATCGCTGTATGATTTGCGGTCCAATCTTCCATTGCGGCTCTACACTTTATGTCTATGCGATGCTGGCGCGCGGACTTTCAATTGGCATGATGCGCGAGTTTAAAACCCAACATTTCTGGCAGGCTGTTCGGGAAACGAACTCGACCTACTGTCTGTTGTTGGGTGTAATGGCCAGCTTCCTCTTAAAGCAGCCTGCATCACCGGATGATCGGAACCACCCGCTGCGCCGCGCCTTCATTACTCCATTTGGAGAAGATGGCCCATTATTCGCAAAGAGATTTGGCGTAGAAGCATGGACTATCTACAACATGACCGAGATTGCGAGCCCATTGGTTGCTGGGCCCGGCATTACACAAAAGGGCATCGCGGGCAAGCCGCGTCCATGGTATCAGCTACGCGTCGTTGACGAAAACGATATCGAAGTGCCCGACGGCAATGCAGGTGAGCTGGTCATTCGCTCTGACCGCCCCTGGGCTTTAATGAAGGGCTACTACAACAATCCGAAAGCCACAGTCGAAGCCATGCGCAACGGCTGGTTTCACACCGGCGATAGCTTCCGCAAAGACGAAAATGGGGTCTATTTTTTTGTTGATCGCCTAAAAGACGTAATTCGGCGACGAGGTGAGAATATATCGTCTTTCGCTTTAGAGGCAGAAGTACTTTTCCACGATAGTGTCAAAGAATGCGCAGCAATAGCTGTTCCGAGCGAATTGAGCGAAGACGAAGTCCTGATCGTCGTTACACCGGTGGAAGGGGAGGAGATTTTTGCGGATGAATTGCTCGAGTTTCTTTCAGGCCGGCTGCCTCGCTTTATGGTACCAAGATATGTACGGATTGAGGAATCTCTTCCAAAGACTTCCAGTGGCAAAATCCAGAAACATGTTTTGCGTAGCGAAGGAGTTACCGAAAACACGGTCGATCGCGAGCTGAGAGTGACGCGGGCAAGTTGAACTCCGCACGCCCACTATCTATTATTCGAAAGACCCAGACATCATGGAAAACTTCGTATTCAACACAACGCCATCAATCGTCCTGCAAAACGGCGGCCTGACAAAGATTGTCGAGATTGCCGGGCATCTGTTGGGCAAGCGCGTTGTGGTCGTGACCGACAAAGGGTTGCGAAACCTTGGGCTGCTTACCCCTGCGACAAAAGCCTTGGAGCAGGCAGGGATTGCCATTTCAATTTTTGATGATGTGCAGGCTGACCCGCCCGAAAGCAATGTTATCGCCCTGAAGGATCAGATTGTAGCGCATGAAACTACTGGCGTCCTCGCCATCGGCGGCGGCTCCTCGATGGATGTTGCAAAGGTTGCGGCACTGCTTGCAAAGAGCGGTGAAGCGCTGAACGACATTTATGGTGTCAATATCGCACGCGGGCCGCGCTTGCCGCTCGTTTTAATTCCAACAACGGCAGGAACAGGGTCGGAAGTTACACCCATATCGATCATCACAACTGGAGCGTCCGAAAAGAAGGGGGTCGTCTCGCCCCTTCTGCTTCCAGATATGGCAGTTCTCGATGCTGACTTGACTGTCGGCTTGCCAGCAGCGGTAACAGCTGCCACCGGCATTGATGCAATGGTGCACGCCATCGAAGCATACACGTCTGCTTCCTCCAACAATAACCCTTTGTCTCGTTCATTGGCGCGCAATGCCCTGCAACTGCTTGGTGCCAATATCCGTACAGCGGTCTTTGAAGGACAAAATCGCGACGCACGGGCTGCCATGCTGCTCGGCTCACTGCTCGCTGGCCAAGCTTTCGCCAATTCGCCGGTTGCGGCTGTTCATGCGTTGGCCTATCCGATTGGCGGGCATTTCCATGTCCCGCATGGTTTATCCAATGCGCTCGTGCTTGCGCATGTGCTGCGGTTCAATCTCCCGGAGGCGAGCCATGTCTACGCGGAAATTGCGACAGATGTCTTTCCCGAACTCGGCGCTATATCTGCGGAATTGCGGGGAGAAGCTTTTGTAGAAAGGCTGGCGGAGCTTAGCCGTGAACTTGAAGTGCCCCAGCGATTGCGCGACGTGAATATTGCGAAAGATGATCTGCCCAAGCTTGCGCGCGATGCAGTGAAACAGACCCGCCTTCTGGTCAACAATCCGCGCAAGGTAACTGAGGCTGATGCGCTGACGATTTATCAGGCCGCATATTAATCAAAACCGCCGTTAATACCGTAAAAAGGCCGAATAAATCGGCCCTTTTTGACTCAACAAATTTCGAAAAGGCCTGCAGCGCCCATGCCGCCGCCAACGCACATGGTGACTACTACATAATGCCCGTTACGCCTCTTGCCCTCAATGAGCGCATGCCCCGTCATACGCGCACCAGACATTCCGTAAGGATGACCAATCGAAATAGCGCCGCCATTCACATTGAGTTTCTCATTATCAATGCCAAGCTTATCGCGGCAATAAAGAACCTGTGCTGCGAAGGCCTCATTCAACTCCCACAGATCGATATCATCGACCGTCAGACCATGTTGCTTCAAAAGTTTCGGAACGGCATATACCGGGCCAATGCCCATCTCATCAGGCTCGCATCCAGCAACAGCCATCCCGCGATAAATGCCGAGCGGAGAAAGACCACGTCTTTCCGCTTCCTTCGCTTCCATAAGAACAGATGCGGACGCTCCGTCAGATAGTTGCGAGGCGTTGCCAGCGGTAACATAACCACCTTGGCTGATTGTCTGGCCGCCGGCAAAAACCGGTTTCAGTCCCGCCAAACCCGCCAATGTGGTATCGGGCCGGTTACCTTCGTCCCTGGTCAGTTCGACGGGTTTCGCCGAAACCTCACCTGAAACCTTATCTTTGACCGACATGATCGACCGAAGGGGTACAATCTCGGCGTCGAGCCGTCCCGCCAACTGGGCCGCAGCAGTACGCTGCTGTGACTGCAGTGCATATTCGTCTTGCGCCTCACGTGAGACGCCATAGCGCGCAGAAACGATCTCAGCCGTTTCGATCATGCTCATGTAAGTAGCAGGAAGACGCTCAGTCAGCCACGCATCGTTCCAGCGATGCACGTTCATATGCTCGTTTTGCACCAGGGATATCTGCTCAACGCCGCCACCAATGGTAATCATCATGCCATCGCCCGTAATCTGCTTGGCAGCAGTTGCGATAGCCATCAACCCAGACGCGCATTGACGATCCATCGATTGGCCAGGAACTGAGGCAGGAAGACCCGACCGCAGCAACGATGTGCGTGCGATATTCATGTGGGTCGTTCCTTGCTGAAGCGCTGCGCCAATGACGACGTCCTCAATCTCAGCTCCATCGATGCCTGCGCGCTCGACAGCCGCCGCAATTGCATGTCCCGCCAGCGCGGGAGCTGTGGTATCATTGAAAGCTCCGCGATAGGCTTTGCCAATAGGCGTCCGAGCCGTTGATACGATTACAGCTTCTCTCATCACAATACCTCCACCGATCCTTGAACGTAAAGCCTTGCGGCTAATTCTTTAAGTTCCGTGGTAAGCGGAACTGGCCGTCGGGTTTCTCGGTTGACATAGACATGCACATATTCGCTTGCGGCAGCCGTCAATTCTTCACCATCCTTGAAAATGCCAAAGCCCCAAAGCAGACTCGTGTTACCGATGTGCTCGACGCGAACCCCAACGACGATATTACCAGGATATGAAATCTCGGAAAAATAGGTTGTTGAATTGCGCGCCACTACACCAATTGGCGTGGAACCATTCAGCTCCAGAGCGCCGGCGGCGATCAATGACCGGTTCAATGCTGCATCACAATATTGCAAATAGACGACGTTATTGACGTGGCCATAAATGTCCATATCGCTCCAGCGCGTCTGCATTTCGTAAAATTCTCGAAAAGCCGAACGAGATTCGGCCTTCAGGCGGGGTCGTGAGGTCGTCATTTGACAACCTCTTGCGCCCTCGACCTTGCGATGATGCGTTCAACATGCGCCAACCCGGCCCCAGTTTCAATAAAACTGGTCAAGTCGTCAACTTTAGTGAAAGCCGCGGCTACCGCCTCGGGCGTACGCTCGCCTTTCGGCAGATAAATGCCCTCGCTTTCCACAATCGCCATACGGGACACTGTACCTGCTCCTGCGAGCAGAACAGTGCGACTTGGTGCTTGTTCACTGACGAGAAAGAGAGCGGCCGGAACGACATTTTCGGGTGCGAGACGTACAAGCATCTCCTCGTCAAGTACATCACCAGTCATGCGCGTGGCAGCCGTTGGCGCAATCGCGTTGACGTGGATGCCGTACTTTTCGCCTTCAAAGTGCAAGACATTCATCAGGCCGACCAACCCAGCCTTCGCCGCTCCGTAGTTGGACTGACCGAAATTACCATAGACGCCCGACGTAGATGTTGTCATCAGGATGCGGCCATAGGTCTGGCTCTTCATGATGTCCCAAACAGCGCGGCTTGCATTAGCTGAACCAAAAAGGTGCACGTCGACCACTGCCTGGAAATCAGCCATCTCCATCTTCGCAAAACTTTTGTCGCGCAAGATACCCGCGTTGTTAATGAGGATATCGATGCGTCCGAATTCCTCAACTGCGCGCTTGGCAAGCGCCTGCATATCTTCGAATTTCGTAACGTTGCCTGCGTCTGCAATAGCAACGCCGCCGTTGGCTCTGATTTCTGCAACGACGCTTTCAGCGGCCTCAGACGCGCCACCTTTTCCGTCGCGGCTGCCGCCAAAATCGTTAACAACAACTTTTGCGCCGCGGTCTGCCAGTTCGAGCGCGTATGCACGTCCAAGCCCGCCCCCCGCGCCTGTTATGATTGCGACGGAATTTTCAAAGGAGATAGCCATTTTATGATCCTCAACCTACCGTAAGAATAAGCCATTCAGCGACCAGCGCCGCCTTGGCTTCGCCTTTGATTTCAACAGTCGCATTCAGGGTCTGAAGTTTACCATTCCCCTTCGACTGAATTGATTTCGAACTGAACACACCACGGATAGATGACCCAACTCTCACTGGAGCGAGGAAGCGGACCTTGTCGAAGCCATAATTGATTTCGACAGTACCCGTGGTAGCTTCCGGTAAAACCGCGCGGCTGAGCTTGGTCAACAAACCAAGGATCAGGAAACCATGTGCAATAGTTCCTCCGAAATCACTTTCTTTTGCTGCACGCACAGGGTCGGTATGAATGAACTGTTGATCATCAATCACATCCGCAAATCGATCAACAAGCTGTTGATCGATCTTGACCCAGTCCGAATAAAGGACTTCGCTTTCTATACCTGCCGGGGAAGCCGACGCTGCAGAATTCGGGCTTAGTTCCAAAATATTATCCTCCGAGCGTTGAAAAATGGTCGATGGACACACTAATCAACAACATACCGGGTAGTATGCACTTGAACATGGGTTTGTCTAGTGGCATTTTACTGTCGAAATTTGCTAGGCTTAAGGTGCCGCTTATCTACGCATAAAATTGGAGTAGCAGATGGCTGAAAGCCGCCGAAATAACCGAACAGACAGTACTGGGAATGTCGTCATCCTAGAAACAGCCGCTCAGTGCTTCATGGAGCAAGGCTTTTCAACTACTAGCATTGATGACGTGGCGCGCAGGATGGGCTCGACGAAGGGGCGCATTTATCATTACTACTCATCAAAGACAGATCTTTTTTTCGACGTTCATCGTGAAGGCATGGATCGACTGTTCAAAGCCGTTGAACCCGTCATGGTGCTCAACGGTTCCGGACTGCACCGACTTGAAGAGATGCTCATGGCGCACGCGCTCGCCATGATGAACAACGTCGCTTTTGAAGCGGTCGTGGTGCAAGGCGTTCACATGCATAAGCTCGCGGCGACCACCCCAGACCAGCGCCGTACGCTCAACGACCTTATTTCTGTGAGACGCCGTTTCGAGGATTTGTTCAAACAAGTCATTCGGGAGGGGATTGAAGACGGCAGCATTCGCCACGTCGATGTGTCGATCGCGACCAAGGCAGTCCTGGGCGCCGTCAACTGGCTATCGATCTGGTATCAACCTAGGAGTGCTGAAACCGAAAGCGACAGAATCGCGTTGGCAAGAGAGATCGTCAATGTCCAGACGAGAGGTCTTCGTGGGTGAGGACGCAATCCAGCAATAGATGTTGCCGGTTCTCATGGTCGGGGAATATTCGTTTTTCTGCAGCCCTATCGTCGCCAAGTGAGCCGAGCCTAAACACGTGCAGTGATTTGGAGCAGCGTCGACTTATTTTTTTCCAGCAATCAACGGGCCGAGCCGCAGCGTAACAAGCAGATTTCTCCTGGAGATAATCGATCTGCAGTTTTATGTCCCTGGCCTGCCCGCTGGTAGAGAAAACCTGATCGTTGACCCAGCTTAAGTTCACTGAATGATGCAGGTTCCCGGCCAATCCCTGCACGAGCGTTCTGCACAGCTCGTAACGGAAATACCCAGAACCAAGATAGAGGCAATAAAAGCAATCCTGCGTAGCGCGACTTTCCTCATTACTTTGGCTCCCATTCAAAAATCTGCGTCTGCGCTGTTTTGATCGCCAATGCGATCGCTGGATTGCGAGGCTTGTATAGAGAGAGTCAAATATACAAGTCAAAGATGTCGACATCAATCCAAAGTGGCAACACCCTACATCGCAAAATACAGTGTTCCTGATCGCAATTTCCAGGACACTAATCGCCTTCCACTGAACGTTCGCCCCGCCCGCGATGAAATCTTCAATATTTTGATGGAACCAATCCGGTAAGTGTAGCAACTTTCGGAACACTTATGTGAACCGAAATTACATGATCAGCGCCATTTGGCATTGAAGCCAAACAGATTTTTAGAAACGAACCACGATAAAAATCCGCCAAATGCCAACGCAAGGACTACCGTAAGAAGCGATAGTTTCCTGAAGAGAATTAGAATGATGCCGGTTGCTGCTAAGATTGGGAGAACTGAGAGTCCAATACTTAGGTAGAGATTCAATGTTTCGTACACGCGCTTGTTCCTCCCTACTGGTAGGAGCAGCCGTGTCAGATGCGCAGCATGAAATCCCCTGTTAACGTGTTAGCCGATGTTGCAAAGCATCAGCAACTCATTTGCCACATCAAATGCCGGTCCGTTAATTTTTTTCAAGCTTCCCCATATTGATACACCGGAAATGATGTAACTTCACCGATCCTTAATTGTGTCGAATTTGCTGATAAAAAACACTCCTTCCGGCACGTCGTCTGATCCGCTTTTCGCTACGTTCGAAGCGCCCTAAAGCCGCAAACCGCTGGTCTTGTCGAAGATATGTATACAGTCGGCATCGGGCACCACATGCAGGATATCACCCGGTCTAACTGTCATTCTTTGATGAAAGACCGCGACAACTGGCTGCCCCGCAATACGAAGCAAAAGCTGCGTGTCGGGGCCGGTCGGCTCCACGACCTCAACGCGTGCGGTCAGGTCATTGCCGCCAATCATCAGGTTTTCAGGGCGGATTCCCCACAGGATCGGCTGTCCGTCCTGACATTGCCTCGAAGTGTTTGGAAGGGGCAGCCGTGTACCATCTTCCGTAATTACAGAGCCTCCACTAACCTTTCCTTCAATGAAGCTCATTGAGGGGGAGCCCAAGAAGCCAGCAACAAAGGCATTGGCCGGACGATCATATAGCTCGAGTGGCGAACCCGTCTGCTCAATCTTGCCCGCCTGCATGACGACGATACGGTCAGCCATGGTCATGGCCTCGATCTGGTCGTGAGTAACATAGATCATTGTGCTGCGCAGCCGAATATGCAGAGATTTGATTTCAGTACGCATCTGAACGCGCAGCTTCGCGTCCAGGTTGGAGAGCGGCTCATCAAACAGGAAGAGCGCGGGATCACGCACGATTGCACGTCCCGTCGCGACACGCTGCCTCTGTCCGCCTGACAGTTGCCCGGGATAGCGATCAAGCAGTGATGCAAGCCCTAGAATGTCGGCGGCTTGTTTCACCTTCCTGTCAATCTCGCCGGAATTTTCGCCGCGTAATTTGAGCGAAAAGCCCATATTTGCCCGAACCGTCAAGTGGGGATAAAGCGCATAGTTTTGGAACACCATTGCTACGTCGCGTTGTTTCGGGGCGAGACGCGTCACAGGACGATCTGCGATCGATATCTCGCCTGAGCTTGCCTCTTCTAATCCGGCGATAAGCCGCAACAATGTGGACTTGCCGCAGCCCGAGGGCCCGACAAGTGCCACGAACTCTTCGTCAGCAACATCGAGGCTGACGCCACGTAAAATTTCAGTCGATGCGAAGGACTTGCGCAGATCGCGCACACTCATCGTGGCCATAACAGAGAGCCTTCTTTTGCAGATTTCACTTGATGCCTCCAGATATCAGACTGCGCACGTAGAAGCGCTGCATGAGGAGAAAAGGGATGGTTCCGATCACGATTGCCAGGCTGGTCGAAGCAAAGAGGCCGCCCCAGTCGTTCTGTTCGAAATTTATGTTACGGGCGATTGCGACTTGCACCACCGCGTATTTAGGATCGCTGGCAGCAACAACCGGCCAGAAAAACGAATCCCACTGAGCAAGAAACAACATGAGGCTGGATGTTGCGATGGTTGGCCAGGAAAGGGGCATGGCGATGAAGGCCCAGATATAAAGCCAGGATGCACCGTCGACCCGCGCAGCCTCGTAGAAATCCTTCGGAATCGAGGCGAAAAACTGCCTAAACAGAAAGATTATCATACCGTTCGCTACTTCCGGGATGATGAGCGCCTTGTAACTGTTGGTCCATCCAAATGCGTTAATCATCACGTATAGTGGCATGACGATCGCTTCGAACGGCATCATGAAACTGACGATGACCAGCAAAAAGAGCAGATTCTTGCCACGAAAGTCGAACGCGGCGAATGCAAAACCCGCCAATGCGTTGACGAGCAGGCCGAACACGACAGTCGTCAACGCCACAACCGAAGAATTACGAAGCGCCAGCGGAAAATCGCCCTTCAGCAAAGCGAGATAATTGTCCAACGTCAGGCTGGACGGCACCAGCGTATGCCAGCCAAAGTCAGATACCGGCTGGAATATCTCCGCCTGCGGCCGCAAAGAAGCCATTAAAAGCCAGGCAAGCGGACAGACGACGACAAACGCAAGCACGGAAAGCATGCCATAACGCAGTGCCACCCTCAGCGGGTTGCGAGCGATTGTACATTCACTCATACGCGATCCTCCGGAGAGCGCAGAAGGCGCAGTTCAAGGGCGACGATGACCAGGATTATCGCGAGCAGAATGGTTGAGATAGCAAGCGAGCGGCCAAGGTCTGAGAAAGTGAAGGCTGAGAGATAGGCCTGGTACATTAGTACCGATGTGGCACCACTCGGACCACCTGATGTCAGGATATAGACCGGCGCAAAAAACAGAAAGTTGATCGCGGTATCTGCTACCAGAACGAAGGCCATCGGCTTGCGCATAAGCGGCAACGTAACAAAACGGAAGCGCTGCCACGAGGTCGCGCCGTCCATGAGCGCCGCCTCGTGTACCGACGAAGGAATTGAATAAAGGCCAGCAAGCAGGAATAGCATCCAGTAGCCCGCACCCTTCCAGGTGGCGATGCCAATCAATGTGGCTAGCGCCTGGTCCTGTCCGCGATGGAACGGTTGCGCGCCGATACCGATCCATTCCAGGAATCCGTTCAACGGTCCCAGATTAACGTCGAGGAAAAGTCCGAACAACACGGCGCTGAGACCAGTCGAGACGGCCATCGGCAAAACCAGCAATGTTCGGTAAAGCCAAATCCCCCGTCCAGGCTGGAACACCAGCAAAGCCAACGCAAAGGCAATTGCGAGTTGCAATGGGTTGATAATCAGATTGAAGATCAACGTGACCTGCAAAGAACTCCAGAATTCAGGATCAGACAGGAGATAGCTGAAGTTCTCCAGGCCCACGAAACTCAGATCGCCCATTAATGACGTACCAGTGAGGCTGCCAGCGACAGCGATCCCGATCGGGGCAAGACGAAATACGAGGAGCCCTATCAGCGCGGGCGCAAGGAAAAAGAATGGCGTGAGACGGGAAGATATCATTGCATGCGAACCACGATGGAGGGCCGAACTGAAGACCCGCAGCACAAATGCTGCGGCTGAACTGATCATCGATACTTGCGCATCTCACGATCAACGCTTGAAGCTGCTTTAGACAAACTACCCTTCACATCGCCGCCCGTCTGAATGTCTTGAATGGCCGTGCGCAGAAATTCCTCGTATTCGCGGTAACCGGGGGTCTGAGGACGCGGAGTCGCGGTGTTGGCTAATTCGTACTGGACAATTTTCCAGACGGGATCGACAAAGGTGGTAGAAGCACGTTCATCCCAGATTTGCTTAATCGACGGGGGATACTGGCGAAGATCAAACCATAGGTTCATAGCGTCCCGCGTGCTCATCCACTTCACGAAAGCTTCACATTGTGCCATATGAGCAGTTCTTGGGTTGATGCCCACGTGCCAGCTCCCGGTTGGTGTCGCTGCTTTTCCACCCTTAAAATAGGGGTGTGATACGACTCCAAAATCGAGGTCCTTGAACTTTGCAAAGCCGCTCAGGTTCCAAGTGCCACCAACGATCATGGCAAGCTTACCCGATCCGAACATTTCCTGTGTTACGCCAGTCTGAAACGTGCCAACGGGTGAAACCTTGTGGGTATGGAACAGTTCTCTGTACCATGTCATCACGTCAACCATGCCGTCACCGTCGACGAAACCTTTGGCTGTCAGCCCGTCATCGCCGATTACTTTGATTCCACGGCTCTGTGGTAGCGGCAGCAACTGGTACGGGTTGCTGTTTTCGAAGGCAAAGCCGAATTGCGACTTCTCTGCAATTGTTAGTGCCTTCGCCATATCCAAAATCTCTTCCCAGGTCAGGCGCTTTTCCGGGTCGGTGGACGGTTCGGCCAGCCCCGCTTCAGCAAACAGCTTCTTATTATAGAACAGGAGTTGGGACGAAGTTCCGAGCGGCAATGAATAGAGCTTGTCCTTAAAACTTCCTTGGATGAGGGTGCTCGGAACGTAGCGGTCGCGCTCATCAGCTACCAGCGATCCAAGATCGAGAAGATGACCGCGCGCCGCGTAAGATGCCGTCAAGGGACCATCAACGAGATATACGTCCGGCGTTATACTGCGGGCACTCAGACGAACCTCAAGAGTCCGAAACAGCTCAGCAATAGGAAGGCGTTCTTCAGCCACTTTAACACCCGAAGTGGCTTCGAATGCCGCCATGAGCGGCCTCACCTGCTCCTCTGGCCATCCCATCCATGGCACAGACAATGCGACTGGCGTCTGAGCATGTAGTCTTCCTACAGAGCCTAGTACTGCGGCGCCAGCTGCGCCTTTGAGAAATTGACGTCTTCCAATCTTCATGTCGATCCCCATCAGTTGTTTTTCTGGCGGCGGCTTTTGTTGTTGCTTCTTCCGCGAACTCAGTGCATCAATGTTATGCAAACGTTTGCATAAGAACGCATGAACTCTGCTAGATAGTCAAGTGGCAAGTTTCGGACCGTGGGCGGTTTGGCAATTTAGAGGCAAAAATGGCTGATGACAGCAAGAAGATCAGGACATTTGAGGTGGCGGCGCTGGCTAAGGCTTCCCCTTCCACGGTGTCGCGTGCGCTTGCCGGCGACCCGAGAATTTCGGAGGCGACACGCGAACGTGTCCTCGCTGCTGCCCGGCAGTTGAACTATCAACCAAATCTTATTGCCCGTGGCCTTAAAAACTCAAGCACAGGTATTGTGGGTGTCGTGGTAACCGACCTCGATAATCTCTACCATAGTCACACCTTGAAACTGCTGATCGATGAGATGGGCCATCAGCGTTTAGCGCCGCTGGTCTTTGCCTGCAACACAGATGACCGTGCCGGTGCCGTTATCGACCGGTTGACGAGTTATCAGGTAGACGCAGTGATCGCGCTTGCGGCCCCCTTTGATGCAGAAATCGTGCAAAGTTGCAGCCACAGTGGCAAGCCTCTTGTGCTGATGAACAGTTACGACGGACCGGTTCCAGTTCACACCGTCGCTGGCGATAGTCGAGCCGGCGGCGCTATAGCCGCCGAACACCTTGTGGAACGTGGTGGAAAGCGTTTCGCCTTTTTCGGCGGTGAGGATAGTACCCGCATCAGTCGGGAACGCGAACTTGGCTTTCGCGAAACGCTGGAGCATCTCGGACATCGTTGCGACGTGCATGCTTCGACCCGGTACACTTACGATGACGGCCGCCGAGTAGCCGCCGAACTCCTCGCTCAAAAACCCGATGCTATCTTCTGCGCCAACGACGTTTTGGCCTTCGCGCTAATGGACACCGCGCGGCAAGAGCTCGGTCTCTCCATTCCCAACGACCTCATCGTGGTCGGCTACGATAACACCGCCATCGCCTCATGGCCGTCCTTTAACTTAACGAGTATCGATCAGTGCCTGGAGGCCATGGTGTCGAGCACCATTGCTGCGACACGGGCGATAATCGATGAACCAAGCCGAGAACCCGTGGCGGCTACGATTGCACCGCGGCTGACCCCACGTAATTCGACGGCGGCCAGAAGCTGGTCCTAGGAGCAGATATAATGCAGAAGATATTGATAGATTGTGATCCTGGACATGATGATGCGACCGCCATCCTCTACGGCGCCAAACACCTGGATCTTGTCGGCATTACGACCGTGTACGGCAACCAGACTGTTGACAAAACCACGTGGAATGCGCTGTCGCTTGTGAGCTTGCTCGGGCTCGACGTGCCCGTCGCGCGCGGTTGCGAAGGTCCGTTGAATGGCGTTGTGCGACATGGAGGCGACGTCCATGGAAAGACGGGGATGGACGGAGCTGAATTGCCCTCCCCAGACCGTCAAGTGATCGGCGTCCATGCCGTAGATTTCATAATCGAAATGGCAAGTGAACACCGCGGTGAACTTGTTCTCATACCAACCGGTCCTTTCACAAATGTGGCCATGGCCTTACGCAAGGAACCTCGTCTTACAAAATGGCTTCGAGGTATAAGCGTCATGGGTGGCACGACCCAGATCGGCAATACGACACCCGTCTCTGAATTCAATGTCTGGTGCGACCCCGAAGCTGCCGACATAATCTTCCGCAGCGGTGTCCCGCTCTGGATGGTTGGCCTTAATGTCACTCGCCAAGTTGGCGTAACGCAAAACGATGTCAACAAGCTTCTGGCGGGCGGTCCAGTCGCCAAAGCTTATGGCGGTCTGTTCTCTTTCTTCCGCGACAGCCTCAAAAAAGTACATGGCCTGTCGACTGCTTCACTACATGACCCCTGCGCCCTCGTTCCTTTCATTGCTCCTGAAATGATCAACTACCGACATTGCCATGTGGAGATCGCGCTTGGCGCCGGTCCGACCCGTGGCATGACGGTATGTGATATGCGCAGCCTGACCACTCAGAAACTGGAAAACATCCAGGCCATGCAGGCTCCGAATTGCAATGTGGCAATCGACGTACAATCAAGGGATTTGGTCGAACACATTCTTCAGGCAATCATTGAATGGCGATAGAGGTCTGCGCACTTGACCCCCTTTAACCGTGAAACCTGCTGAAGGAGAACATTTGCAGCGGTGTCGTGCAGCCAGCCAAGCTCGTGTTCCGTCTTCATTGATGTCGCGACGTTGGCCTTCTGAGCTAAGCAACGTCGCGCCACCCGTGACACTAAGCACCACCACGGAAGCAGGAGAACCCCCAGGGTGTCATTTTGAACGGGCAATGATAATGCTGTTGAGGGTCATCGAGACCAAACCTATAGACGACTTCGTCCAGGAAAGGCATTTCTGGCAGTTCGCACCGCTCATTTCGGTAGTAACATCCAACCTCAAAAATAACCTCGCAGATCGATTTTCGAATAAAAAGTTCCGACAGGCCAGACGCGAGACCGTTCTCTTCAATCTTACCCAAGTAAAGCGATTGCCGATCTAACCCTTCGACACGCACGACGCGGATGGCAAGGCCCTGTGCGACGATTCCACTCGTCACATCAACAACATGTACTGACATGTTGCCCATCACCAGAACCCTCGATGAGGTTCTGCTGCTTCATCTTCAAGCGAAGGCCCAACTACTCCGATTTTTCGCTGTCCCCTTGTACAGACCTCTCGACATGGCAGCGCGAAAGTCGGGTTCTCGGGATGGAAACCTGCGAGCCCCAATAGGTCGTGCTCTGACAACGCGTCCGATCCCTGTCCAATAAACAGCACCAGAACACATGCAGCAAGACTCTGCGCAGGCATATAAGGTGCATTCGGCAAGCTCCTGCGATGCGTTTCTGGTTTTTTTGGCGAACTGGTCGCAGCTCTTCATATATAATAAATTTAAAGGGCAGTTTGATGATATATGGCGACTTATATCTTTCAATAGGAACCTTAAATGGGAAAGCGGCGCCTCGTCGCAAGGCGTCCAAACAACTCACAATGAGTTGCAGGTCCGGCCACAGCATGTTGACGGGATCCAGCCAACGAAGTCGCATGGACGCGCAGCGCCTCTGAGCCATCTCGCTGACGCACCTTGCGAGCATTGGGAGCAGCGCAGAAAACCGAAACCTGTGTCACTTTTCTCAAGATGAGCGCCCGAGGGTTTCCCGTCGCGGCAATTTCTGATCTCGAATCCTGAAACTTTCGCCTTCGACGACCCTGCCCCTCAGACCAAATTATGGTTGTTTTTAGCGGCGAACGATCTCCAATGCGAGGGACAGAGGCTATTGAACCATCAATGAGAGTGGCGCACGGTTTCTGATGGGAGATAGCCGAAGCGCTCGCGGTAATCGGCTGAGAATAAGCCCATATGATTGAATGCCCATGCCATTGCGATACGGGTAATATCGCCGGGCCCAGCATATCCGCGAGCAAGCTCCGCATGCACCTTATCCAATCGCATGTTCTTGAACACGCCGAGCGGCGTGTTGCCCCTGACGCTGCGGAAGGTTCGGTGTAAGGTTCGCGCGCTTGTACCGGTCGCGTCCACAAGTTCCTGCAAAGTCAGTTGCTTGTGGAGATTGTCGAGCATAAATTTTTCAGCGCGTTGGACATAGCTCGGAACCGCACTTATCTGTGGCTTAGAGCAAAGTTGCCTATCGAGGGCTGCCGCAAGCGATGCTAGCAGACTATCCTCCAGCCGCTCCGACAGGCCGCCATGGAAGAACGCTTCCTTATCCTTCTCAATCTCCTTCATGACGAAGTGCGCCAGTTGATAGAAGGCCCGTCCAGCTAGAGTCTCGAAGGAAACGACACGTTTGTTATGAGTAAACTGCTCGATAAATTCTTTGCCCCCCAGAATATCGATCTGGGCGTCACTCAAACTGAAGATCAACATGCGCGTTGAGGGATGAAATTCCAGGTCGATCGCCGAATGTGCATCAACCAACTGAGCGTTCATGCCCGATTGATATAAGAGTTCATCACCCCGCCGGTCACGGGAAACGAAGATGCCCTGCAAAGGAATCTGCAACAAAGTCATATCGTTATGCGCCTCCACCTCAATACGCGCATGACCACCAATGCGGATTGCCGTCAGACCGAAGGGACGCATGCGCCCGTGCGCGACTTCAGTGCGATAGGTCGGGCTTGATTTCTTGGAGATGCGGCAAGGCCTGAGTAGCCCGGACATGGTGTTCTGGAACGAATCGATGGACGGCGAAAGCCGGTGCATATAGGTGTTGGTCTGCATCACGATATTCCCCGTATCTCATTTAGAGAGCATTTTATTTGAAGATTAAACTATCACGATGTGAGAAGAGCGCAAGCACCACGAAAATTTTGCCATAAAATGCGTTTCTGGCGGTTTTCTGTTAGGAATGGCGATTTGGTGATAGACAGCGCGGTTCCCGCTTTTATCGTGGTCCCCAGGCGCCAAAGAGCTGCCACGAATAAAGGGAACCGCGTATGAACGTGATTATCGTCGGAGGAGGCATTGGCGGCCTCACCATGGCACTGATGCTGCATGCACGAGGCATTGACTGTCAGATTTTCGAAGCAGCGCCTGAAGTCCGCGAACTGGGCGTTGGCATTAATGTTCTTCCGCACGCCATCCGCGAACTCGCTGAGGTCGGGTTGCTACCCGCATTGGACGCCACAGGTATCCGTACGCGTGAGTTGATATATGCCACGCGACAGGGCCAGGAAGTCTGGCGCGAGCCTCGCGGGATGGATGCAGGCTATGATGTACCGCAATTTTCGATCCATCGCGGCTACTTGCAGAAACTGCTTTATGATGCGGTCATCGAACGTCTAGGCCCTGACAGCATCGTCGCGAACCAGCGGTGCGTTCGCTATACCCAGAACGAAGGCTCTGCGACGGTGCATTTCGCTGAAGGGTCGAAAATCGTCTCAAAGACAGGCGACATTGTGATTGGCGCCGACGGTATTCACTCCGCCATCCGGCAGCAAATGTTCCCGAACGAAGCTGGACTCAAATGGAATGGCGTCATGATGTGGCGCGGCGCAGTTGAGAGCGACCCCTTCCTCGATGGCCGCACCATGATCGTCGCGGGCGGCTTTACTTATAAACTGGTACTTTACCCCATAGCTAAAGGTTCGACACCCGGTAAAATTCTCAACAACTGGGTCGTAACCTATCGTCCGGGCGCTGACGGGTCGCCTGCACCGAAACGAGAAGACTGGAGCCGTCTCGGCACGCATGAAGAACTGATGCCACATGTCGAAAAGTTCGGCATCAAAGTAATCGATCTTGCCGCGCTGGTTAAGGCAACCGATACATTCTTCGAATATCCGATGTGCGACCGCGATCCCGCCCGTTGGTGGACAGACGGCCGGGTGGCCCTGATCGGTGATGCTGCTCATCCGATGTATCCTGTCGGGTCCAACGGTGCGAGCCAGGCAATCATCGACGCTCGCACACTCGCCGATCATCTGGCCGCCGCTGAACACGGTCGCGCGGCACTTGCGGCATACCAGGCCATTCGTTTGCCTGCCACCGCTGAAATCGTCCGCCTCAACAGGCTGGGCGGTCCGGAAGGCGTCATCGATGAGGTCGAACGCCGCGCACCATCCGGTGTTGCTGATCTGGACGGCATCATCAGCTTTGCCGAGCGTGAAGCAATTGTTCACGGCTATGCCACAAAGGCTGGCTTTTCAACACAACAAGTTAACCGGGAAGCGACGCGGGCTTCGGCCTGAAACTTGCGTCTGAAATCGAGTGAAAGGAATTAAAGTGACAGTTCTTCAAGCTGACGTGACAAAATCCGGTTCCTCCGTGGACGGCGTTGTCTGGCATATTCTGGGGCAGACCTATGTGCCCAAGCATGTTTGCGAAAGCTCTATGTCTTGGCATGCAACCTTTCCTCCCGGCACCTTCGTTCCGCCGCACATTCACACCACACAGGAAGAATTCATCTATGTGCTGGAAGGGCGCCTCGACTTGCTGCTCGACGGTAAGGATGCTGTCGCCGAAGCCGGCGATCTTGTCTGCCTGCCGCGTAACGTTTCGCACGGCATTTTCAACAAGTCTGAACAGCCGGTGAAGTGCGTATTCTGGGTTTCGCCGACTGCAAAGCTGTGGGATCTGTTTGTTCGCATTAATAATGTCGGTGATCCCGCCGAAATAGTTCGCGTCGCACCGGCTCATGAGGTTGAGTTTTTGCCCGCGCCAGCAGAATAATGCGTTCGCCCGGCAGAAGTATGGGAGTTCATCTGCCGGGTCTTAAGCACTTTCAGCAAAAGCGCGAAGCCGTTTGTGTCCGACAATGCGAAAGAAAAAGAAAATAAAGCAAAAATCTGCAATCGAGGTGGAACAATGAAAATTTCGACGAAGGTAGCCTTGGCGCTGCTCGCCGCAACCATGTGGAACGCGACCGCGCAGGCCGAAGACGGCAAGATCAAGATCGGATTGATCTATACGCTAAGTGGGCCGTCGGCCTTGCTGGGCGAACAATCCCGCGACGGCTTCTTGCTTGCCATGGACAAGCTGGGCAACAAGCTCGGCGGCCTTGATGCAGAAATCATCATCCAGGACGATGAACAGAAACCCGATATCGGTGTTAACAAGGTCCAGCAGATGATCCAGCGTGACAAGGTGGATTTCGTTATCGGACCGATTTTCTCAAACGTCCTGAACGCAATCGTCAAGCCGGCAACTGATTCCGGCGCATTCCTGATCTCGACCAATGCAGGCACATCCAATCTGGCTGGCAAGGATTGCAACCCCAATCTGTTCGTGACGTCCTATCAAAATGACCAGATGCATGAAGTTTCCGGCAAATATGCCGAAAAGCAGAATTACCAGCGCGTTTTCCTGATCGCTCCAAACTATCAGGCAGGTAAAGACGCACTCGCCGGATTCAAGCATTCCTATAAGAACGAGGTCGCGCAAGAAATATACGTGCCACTCGGCCAGCTGGACTATTCAGCTGAGCTGGCGCAGATCGCAGCGGAACAGCCAGACGCAGTCTACGCCTTTTTGCCTGGCGGCATGGGTGTGAATTTCGTCAAGCAATATCGCCAGGCGGGTCTCGAAGGAACTCCATTTCTCTCGGCATTCACCGTAGACGAAACCACTTTACCCGCGCAACAGGATGCAGCAGTCGGCTTTTTCGCCGGTTCAAACTGGGCGCCGGATCTTGAATCAGCACCGGCCAAGGAATTTACCGCAGCTTATGAAGCCAAGTTCAAGCGCATTCCGGCAACTTTTGCGGTGCAGGCCTATGATGCCGCCATGCTGATCGACGCAGCCGTCAAGAAGGTCAATGGCAATCTGGCCGACAAGGACGCCCTGCGTGCGGCCATGAAAGACGCGAAGTTCACATCGCCGCGCGGTGAATTCAGTTTTGGCGACAACCATTTTCCAATTCAGGACTTCTACCTGACCAAAGTTGTCAAGCGTGACGACGGCCAGTTCGCCACATCATACGTTGAAACGGTCTTTAACGACTACAAGGACAACTACGCAGCTGAATGCAAGATGTAACGGGGTGGAAGCAGGTCGCTCAAATGAGCACAGTCTTCTCAATTTCCAAGTCTGAAACAGTTCACGCCAATTCGTCTGGCGTGAACCAGGTTTCAGTACAACGAGTTTCGGAAATCCCTCATGCTCAATCTCTTCTTGCTGCAGTCCCTCAATGGGATTCAGTTTGGCATTTTGCTCTTTCTCGTCGCCGCCGGGCTGACGCTGATCTTCGGCGTCATGGACCTCATCAATTTGGCTCATGGCGTTCTTTACATGGTCGGTGCTTATCTGACAGCGACTTTCACTGCCATGACCGACAGCTTCCTTTATGGCCTCCTGATCGCCCTTCCGGTTACTCTCGTCATCGGCATTGTGCTGGAAGTTTTGGTGTTTCGACGACTATACGAACGTAGCCATCTTGATCAGGTTTTGGCGACATTTGGACTGATCCTGATTGTGAACGAACTGGTGAAGATTATCTGGGGCGCAGCGCCGCTCAGCGTGCCGATGCCCGAATCCCTCTCCGGTTCTATCCAGCTTTTTGGGAACCTTCGATATCCCGTCTACCGCCTGCTGATCATTGCGGCCGGTCTTCTCACGGCAGCCGGTCTGTACCTCCTCGTCAATCACACCCGCATCGGCATGCTGTTGCGTGCCGGCGCAAGCAACGGCGACATGGTCTCGGCTCTCGGTATCAATATTCGTCGCCTCTTCATGGTGGTCTTCGGACTTGGCGCAATGCTTGCCGGCTTTGCGGGCGGCATGATTTCCCCCATACTCTCCGTCGATCCGGGCATGGGTGACTCCATCTTAATCCTGACATTTGTCGTTATCGTGATCGGTGGGGTCGGTTCCGTGCGTGGGGCTTTTGTTGCAGCCATAACTGTAGGCCTCGTTGATACGCTTGGCCGTACCTTCGGGCCCATGCTGCTCCGTAATCTGCTTGATCCGGCAGCCGCCTCCCAAATGGGACGCACGCTCGTGCCAATGCTCACCTATATCCTCATGGCAGCCGTTCTCTACTTCCGTCCGACGGGCCTGTTCCCGGCGCAGGGAGGAACGCGATGAGCGATATTTCCCCCATCATCGACACTGTCGCTACGCCGGAAAAGCCAAACGACCAGCGGTCCCGTTTACAGGATACAGGACCGTGGCTGGTATTTGCGGCATTCGCAATTGTTCCACTTGTTGCATCTGTCCTGGACGATAGCTTTCTTCTTGTAATCGTCACCCGCATCATGATTTTTGGGCTAGCAGCACTGTCACTCAACTTCATCATGGGTTACGGCGCACTCGTGTCATTCGGCCATGCCGCCTATATCGGCATTGGGGCCTATGCCGTCGGAATCCTGTCGAGCTATGGTGTAGATGATCTGCTTCTGCAGCTGATCGCTGCCATCATTTCCGCGGCGATCTTCGCCTTCGTCACCGGCTACATCTCGCTGAGAACCAGCGGCGTCTATTTCATCATGATCACCCTGGCCTTTGGTCAAATGGCCTTTTTCTTCATGGTGTCTCTGTCGGCCTTTGGCGGTGATGATGGAATGACGCTGTCGTCGCGTTCCACACTGTTTAACAATGCACTGCTTTCGAGCAATCTTGTGTTGTTCTATTTCGTGCTGGCATTACTGATTAGCGCGTTCTTCATCTTCCGCATGTTGGTGCATTCAAGGTTCGGTCGCGTGCTACGTGGAACAAGGGATAATCCGGTGCGTATGCGCGCTATAGGCTTCTCGACCTTCTCGTTTCAGCTCACTGCTTACGTAATTGCTGGCGTTGCGGCGGCGATTGCAGGCGTTCTTCTAGCCAATCAGATCCAGTTCGTTTCGCCCGCGTTTATGAGCTGGCAGCGCTCTGGGGAACTGATTGTCATGGTAGTATTGGGTGGCATGGGCACGCTGATAGGCCCGGTGCTCGGCGCAACAGCCTTTATTGTTCTGGAAGAAGTGTTGGCTCACTTTTCCGAGCACTGGAAACTCGGCCTCGGTCTTTTCCTCGTTCTCGTCGTGCTCTTCAGCCGCGACGGTATCGGCGGGCTGATCCGCAAGCTGCGTGGAGGCTCCGATGTCGAATGAGCTTCTAAAGGTCCATGAACTGCACAAAAGCTTCGGCGCACTTAAGGTCACAGACGGTATCAATCTCACCGTCAGGCACGGCGAGATCCATGCGTTGATCGGTCCGAATGGCGCGGGCAAGACCACGCTGATCCATCAGCTTTCGGGAAACCTTAAAAGCGACCGGGGCACGGTGGTCTTCGACGGCCAAGATATTACGAATTTGCCCATGCCCAATCGTGTCCATCTGGGGCTTGCGCGCTCGTTTCAGATTACATCGGTCCTTGAAGGCTTCAGCGTACTTGAAAATGTTGCACTCGCGGTTCAGGCCCGATCCGGCTCGAGTTTCCGCTTCTTTCAGGCGGCAAGCAAGGAAGCCAAAGTCAATGAACAAGCAATGGCAGCCCTTGCCCGTGTGCAGCTCGATGACCGCGCCCATCGTCGGGCAGGAGCGCTTTCTCATGGCGAGAAACGCCAGCTTGAGATAGCCATCGCTCTCGCCACCAAGGCGCGAATGCTACTGCTCGATGAGCCTTTGGCGGGCACCAGCCACGAAGAATCGGTGGTGCTCGTTGAGTTAATGCGCTCGCTGCGTAAAACCCATACTCTTGTTCTGATCGAACATGACATGGATGCCGTTTTCTCTCTGGCTGATCAAGTGAGTGTGCTTGTCTACGGGCGCGTCATCGCATCGGGAACACCCGCGGCAGTGCGGTCCGATCCAGACGTGCGCGCCGCCTATCTGGGTGAAGAGGAAGCCACACAATGTTGAAAGTCGAAGGGCTCCAGAACGCCTATGGCCAGTCCCGCGTTCTCTTCGGGATCGATTTTGAAATCGGCGCGGGTGAGGTCGTGACCATCCTCGGCAGAAATGGTATGGGCAAAACCACGACCATCAAATCAATCTTCGGCTTGCTGCCGCCCAAAGGTGGCAAGGTTTTTGTCAATGGCCACGACGTTACCGGCAAGCCCCCGCATGCAATAGCGCGTGAGGGTCTAGGACTTGTTCCGGAAGGGCGACAGATATTTCCGACACTGAGCGTCGAGGAAAACCTTCTGGCCACCCGGCGCTCAGACGCGCGCTCATCCAAATGGACGCTACAAAGCATCTACCGCATGTTCCCGCGCCTTAAGGAACGGCGCCGCAACATGGGCAACCAGCTTTCCGGCGGCGAGCAGCAAATGCTGGCGGTCGGTCGCGCACTGATGACCAATCCAAAGATGGTTGTACTCGACGAGGCGACCGAAGGATTGTCACCCCTCATGCGCGAAGAGATCTGGTCCTGCCTGCGCAACATCAAGGATGAAGGCGATGCAATCCTCGTTATCGACAAAAATGTTGATGCGCTCGCACGCTTTGCGGACCGTCACGTCGTTATAGAAAAAGGCCGAGTGGTGTGGAGTGGCGACAATAGTGCGCTTTTGAACACCCCGGACATCAAGGAACGTTACTTGCACGTTTGACCCCGTGGGCAAACGCAAATTTTTGGCATTTGACAGGAGACGAGCATGCACCCCAGCGCTCATATGGACACATTCGTTCTGGATAATCTCCCGGCTGCGGAACTTCTACCAGACATCATCAATCTCGACGCACTCGGCTACCCCGAACAGCTGAACGCCACCTATGAACTGGTGGATACACATCTGAGCAAAGGCAAAGGTGACCGGGTCGCTTTGCAAGCGCCCGGCATCCGTTGGACCTATAGCGATCTTGCCGAAATGATCAACAAGATCGCAAATGTCCTGACCGACAAGCTGGGTATGAGAACGGGCAATCGTGTGATGATACGCTCGGGCAATAACCCGACCAAGATTGCACTCTATCTCGCAATCATAAAGGCAGGTGGCGTGGTTGTCGCGACCATGCCCCTGTTGCGCGCCAAGGAACTGGTCCAGATCATCGACAAAGCTCAAATCAGCATCGCTATCTGCGACAACGCACTGATCAGTGAAATGCAAATTGCCCTTGCACAGACTGAGTTTATTAAGACCGTGGTGACCTGGGAGGACAATGCGGGTGGTGAGCTGGGCGCATTGCTGGCAGACGCATCGAGCGACTTTGAAGCAGTGGCAACACGCGCAGACGACCCCTGCCTCCTAGGCTTTACATCGGGAACCACTGGCCTGCCGAAAGCGACCATCCACTTCCACCGTGACCTGCTTATTGTATGCGACTGCTATGCACATCACATTCTGGACGCGACCGAAGACGATATCTTCATCGGTTCGCCGCCCCTGGCCTTCACTTTCGGACTTGGTGGACTAGTTTTGTTCCCCTTCAGGATTGGTGCTTCGACTGCGCTTCCCCCAAAGACTGCACCGCATGATCTTGCGCTCGCGATTGGAGAATATAAGCCGACCGTTTGTTTTACCGCGCCAACCGCTTACCGCGCTATGCTTTCCAAGTTCGATCAATATGATCTGTCTTCGCTGCGTAAATGTGTTTCAGCTGGTGAGGCTCTGCCTTTACCGACCTTCGAAGCATGGAAGCGTGCGACCGGGCTCTCGCTTGCAGACGGTATTGGTGCAACTGAAATGCTCCATATATTCATTTCCTCGCCTGAAAACGATATTCGTCCTGGCGCCACTGGCAAGCCAATTCCCGGCTATGAAGCACGCGTGATTGATGACAACGGGAAGGAATGCGCGCCCGGCACTCCAGGTCGCCTTGCCGTTCGCGGACCGCTCGGCTGCAAATATCTGGCCGATCCGCGTCAGACCAAATATGTCGAGAACGGCTGGAATATCACCGGCGATACCTATGTGATGGACGAGGACGGCTATTTCTGGTATCAGGCGCGCAATGACGACATGATTGTTTCCGCCGGGTACAATATCGCCGGACCTGAGGTCGAAGCCAGCCTGCTCGCGCATCCAGCAGTCGCAGAATGTGGCGTCGTTGCAGCGCCCGATGAGGAACGTGGCTGCATCGTAAAGGCCTATGTCGTGTTGAACGAGGGCTATAGTGGCAATGCAAACTTGCAGGAAACACTGCAACGCCATGTCAAAAGTGAGCTCGCGCCCTACAAGTATCCGCGCCTGATAAGCTGGGTTTCGAACCTTCCCAAGACAGAATCTGGAAAATTGCAGCGATCCGCCCTGCGCGCGCAGGCGGCCGCCGAAAGCCGCGTCTAACGCCGCCTAAAGCGTGAAACATGCAGGAGACTCCATTGCTTCAAGACTTCGATACCGCATATGATAATATGAAGGCCATCAGTGGTTCAGCCAGCTATCCTCCGCGCTGGACGAAACTAGCCTTAGGCTTTCGCGAGACGATGCGCGATCAGGGTCGTTTGATACCCAACATCGCCTATGGAGAGCGCGAGCGAAACCAGTACGACCTACTTTTGCCCGATGGTGCGGCCAAAGGTACTCTCGTCTATGTTCATGGGGGCTACTGGAAGGGGCTGGATAAAAGCTACTGGTCGCATCTGGCGCAGGGCGCGCTTGAGCGCGGATATCGCGTTGCCATGCCGAGCTATACGCTCTGCCCCGAAGCGCGCATTTCCGACATCACCAACGAAATTGGCCGCTTCATCGACCTGTTAGCACAGGAAGTGGACGGTGACATCGCCTTGTCGGGGCATTCTGCGGGAGGACATCTGGTCAGCCGCATGGCTTGCGAAAATGCGCCCATAGCAAAAGCGTCAGCAGAGCGGATCAAACGGGTCCTGTCCATCAGCGGATTACACGATTTGCGTCCGCTTTTGAGAACCAAAATGAACGACATTTTCCAGATGGATGCAGAAGAAGCCCTCACAGAAAGCGCCGCGCTGCAGCGCCCGCGTCCGGATATTGCAGTTCATTGCTGCGTCGGTGCCGATGAACTTATGGAGTTCAGACGTCAAAATGCCCTGCTCGCAAACATCTGGTACGGATTGGGGGTAGAAACAAGCGCCTTTGAAATCGAGGATACGCATCACTGCAATGTCATCGACACACTGAGCGATCCAAAAAGCCGGGCGGTCATGTATCTCTGCCCCTGATAGCTCGGATAGCGAAACGCATTATCAGCCAAATGACAGAGAGCGGTTTCAGAAATGCTCTATGGGCAGACCACGCCGCTCCTGTCCCGATAGCATAAATCCCGCTGGCTCGGCTTTCCTCGCTCCGCTCATGCGATTGATAAGCACCGCCACTTCGGTCCTGTTGTGGACACCGAACCGCTTGATCAGGTCGTCGACATAATCCTTCACAGTATGGGGGGAAAGCTCCAAATGTCGTGCAATTTGCTTGTTGGTATTGCCTGCAGCCAGCAAGCGGGCGACCGTCGATAGACGTGGCGATAAATTTGCCAGATTGGTACCGGGCGTATTGGCGGGACGAGCTTCATGAATATTGCGCAGCGCAAGTGCCGACGAGCGGCAAAGCAGTGAAACCTGTTCTTCGAGCTGTGCTGCATGCATCTCGAAGCCGGCAGCGTAGATCAGCGCCTGGATCTTGCCACTGACATAAACCGGGCAGCACAAGTTATCGTTGTAGTTCCAACGGTAAAGAAGCGTTCGCATCAATGGCACATTGCCAGTCGCATTCTGCGGCAATTGCGAGCCCGCGACCGCACTGGCATTTTGCACAACTGCCGCAATCATCGGATCCGAATCCGCAAGCCCGTTCTGATATTCAAGCAAAAAACCAGTAGGCGTGTTTATGCTGTGAAAAAGGCGCGGACGATTGTTCTCCAGCAAATAAATTCCAAGCGAACGCACGCGCAGAACATGCGCGGAAAAATAATCGCAAGCTATTGTGAAATCGTCATAATTACGACTCTCCGCAACGGAAAGCGCTGCAGATATTCGCTCGTCTGTCGATAATATATCCCTGGGCATTCTCTCTCCCGAATTCCCAAGCCCCCCATCTGGGGGGAATGTCTGTTCCCACTCTTGCTCGTATCATTCCCGCTTATAACCACTAAATCAAGGGGAACTAACTTGGATACCAGCGTGCACCGGACTGACACGATCGACAACTATGCCGAGCTCCTTCAGGGCTTCAACGACCGTCTGAGTAAAATTCTACCCTTGATTGAAGAAAAGGCTGAGGAAGCGGAATCCCTTGGACGCATGCATGACGATGTTGTGGACGCCATGCGTAAGGGGGGCTTCTACACGATGCTGTTTCCCAAAGAGGTTGGTGGTGCCGAATTACGTCCAATCGATGCCATGAAAATGATGGCAGCGCTTTCCTATGCCCATGCATCATCTGGCTGGTGCACGATGGTCAACAATATGGAAGGCACCACAATGGCAATTTATCTCGATGACGAAGGGATTGCCAATGTCTTCAAGAATGGCGTCGATATCACCATTGCAGGCAATGGTGTACCGCGCGGCTTCGCCCGTAAGGTCGACGGCGGCTACATGATCCGAGGTAACTGGGCTTATGGAAGTTCTATCTTCCACGCGGAATGGATACATTCCGGATGTTTTTTGCTCGACCCCAAAGACCCGAACGGGAAGGAGCTTCTGAAAGACGAAACCGGCGCCCCGCAGATCATTGTTGCCCATCACCCGCGCTCAACTATCCAATTGCTTGGCAACTGGGATGTGTTGGGCCTGCGCGCCACCGGGAGTTTCGACTACACTCTGGCAACCGATGAAGATCTCTTCGTGCCCGATTCCATGACCTATAGCTTCACGCAATCTGCGCCGAAACGTGGGCAGGCCCAGGGCCATCTGGGGTTGGCTGGCTATAGCGCCCTCACCCATACAAGCTGGGCTATCGGTGTTGGTCGCCGAATACTCGACGAACTCGCCAAAGTTATCCGCCAGCGGCAGGATCCATTTGGCAAGAGTGCTGACAGTGCCAGCTTGCGATTTCAGTTTGCCAATACAGAAGCCCGCTACAGGGCTGCGCGGGCACTTGCTTTTGAAACATGGGAAGATGTCTCAAAGACAACGGCCTCGGGCGCAGTCCCGTCTCTCGATCAGATGACCATGGTGAAACTCTCACTGCGCTATATGCACGACATTGTTTCGGATGTGGCAACCTTTGCGCATCGGGCCGCCCGCGGCGCCTCCCTTCACAATACGGCCATGCAGCGCTTTTATCGCGACATCCACTCCGGCACCCAGCATATCCTTCTTGCCGACCAGATCGTAGAAGAATGCGGCAAAGGTCTCCTTGGCCTGCCCGGTCCCGATGCGCGATGGACCGTATTCGGTATCAGCGAAAACTGAGACCCGCCATGATGAGAAACATTGTCAGCTTCGTTGGGTGTGATCGCCCGACGAAAGTTCATCGGCTAACGCAAGCGATTGCCGCAAGACTGGAAGCGGAGGACCGGGCATCGGTTACGCATCTAGATCTCTCTGATGCAGGACCAAACCTTTACACCGTCAACCGACAGGCGCTGGACCGGCAATCGGAGAGTCTGATTTCTGAGATCGAGCATTGTGATGCTCTGATAGTCGGCTGTCCGGTCTATCAGGGAAGCTATCCAGGACTCTTCAAGCACGTATTTGATCTCGTCCACCCATTGGCTCTGCGTGGTCGCCCGACCGTCTTGTGCGCAGTGGGTGGCGGGCATCGTCATGCTCTGGTCGTCGAACACCATCTTCGTCCACTGTTCGGGTTTTTCGAAGCGGGAACGGTTGCAACGGGCATTTATGCCTGTTCGGCGGAACTCGAAATGGACAGGGATTTGCCTGAGGCTCTGCAAACGCGGATCGAAAGCGCCGTCGAGCAGATGAGAAAGCAATTGGTCCAGTCACACCAAACAAGCGGCATAAGGTGGAAAGATGTTGAATTACTCGAGCAGTTTTGAAAAACGCAAGGTCGAAATTCGTGGTAAAACCGTCACCTATCTCGTAAAAGGTGAGGGCAAAAACGTTGTCTTTTTGCACGGCACTGGCACATTTCCTGGCTTCGAAAGCCTGACAGACATTGCCTCGCGACACCGGCTCATCATTCCGTTTCATCCAAATTTTGGTGAAAGTGATGATGATACCGATATCGTTCAGATCGGCGATTATGTGCTACATTACATGGATTTCTTCGATGCGCTGGGATTGGATTATTTCAGCCTGGGCGGGTTTTCGCTTGGCGGATGGATAGCAGCCGAATTTGCGATCAGACATCCCGAAAGGCTGTCCGCGCTGTTTCTCGCAGCACCTGCTGGTCTGGATCTTCCAACAATTCCTCTCCCCAATCTGTTTGAGGTCGCGCCAGCCGATATTCCTGCTCATCTGACACATGACCCGCATGTTGCGCTCCGCTATTTTCCGAGCGAGCCCGACAGCCGGTTTGATCAAGCGCTTGGACGCGAAATGGGCGCATTGGCGCGCATCCACGCAACCGAGGGACGCGGCAACAAAAGGCTTAACCATTGGATGCACCGGCTGAACATGCCGGCTCTGATCCTCTGGGGTACAGAGGACCGGGTTATTCCAGCGCAATATGCCGCGGAATGGCAGCGTGGGATCAAGGGCGCACGTTTGGAGAAACTCGATGCAACCGGCCACCTTCTGTTTGAAGAAGCGCCAGCAGCGGCGACACTGGTGCGCAATTTCCTGTCGACGGTCTGAGGTCCGTCTTCGAGCATTGAGCACCGCACGCTCCGCCACGGAACCATCATGAAGTTGCAGGTAAAAACAAGGGGAACCAGACCATGCAATGGGAAAGCCTAACGGACTTAGATCAATCAAGAATAAAGCGCTGGCAATGGGGAATGCTGGGGCTGGCGCTTTTGTGCGAGATGTTTCTGGCCGCGGACTGGTACGCCTTTGCAGCGGTAATACCATTCATTTCAGAAACCCTCCAACTCGATTCCGCACAGGCCGGTCTGGCGCAGGGAATTTTCGCGCTGACCTATGGGCTTGGCATGATTGTCTGGTCGCAATTTAGCCGCCGGATGAAGGCGCGCACGCTCTTGCTGATTGGCCTGTTCTGCACAGCAATCGGCATGATGGCGCAAGTCTATGTCCAAACCTATGCCCAGCTGATTGCGCTGCGTCTGTTTATCGGTTTCTTCGATGCAGCAATCTTCCTTGGCAATATGAAACTCATTATCGGCTGGTTCCCGCAAAAACGACGCGGCAGCATGATCGGCTTGATCCTCGCCGCCTATAGTCTCGCAATCACGCTGGACTTTGCGATCGGCATTCCGCTTTCCATCTCCTATGGATGGCGCACTTTCTTCGCCATTCTTGCCATCGGAACGCTGGTAACAGCAGCCTTGGTGCTCATGTTCACCCGGAACAATCCAGCCCATATCGGCTTTACGAATTTCCGCTGGGAAGCCGAGAAACAGCAGGTCTCCACGGCGTCACTTGCCAGCATTTTCCGCTCGAAATGGATCATCGTCGGCAGTCTGGGCATTTCTGCCTGCACGATGGCTATTGCCGGAACCGCAACTTGGGTCATTCCCGCATATATTGCCGTGCATCAGATGCCAGTGGAGGACGCCGCACTGATCGGCACATTGATGGGACTGTCCCAAGTCGTGTTTCTCGTCATCGGAGGCTACGCCGCAGACAGGTTGAACAAGACGGGGATGATCAAATTCGGAACAGTGCTTGCCTTCCTTGTGGCGGTCATGTTCACCATTGGCATGGCAATACCACTTGGCTTCGGCGCGCTGATAATGATGGCGCTTCTGAGCGGTGCCGCGCTTTTTGGCGGCGGTGCGATCTTCGCCTTTCTCAGTGAGAAATATCCCGAAGACCTTGCGACCGCAGCGGTTGGCTATGCTGAGATTTTTGCAATCCTTGCGACCTTTATTTCGCCCTGGGTCATGGGCGTGGTCATCAAGGTATCAGGGGGGTCATTTGTCAGCGCCTTCTTAACTTTCGCCATCATGGAAGCGATCATTCTTCTCATCATTTTGGTGGTCACGCGCACAAGCTTCAGACTGAATGAAGACCAGGTCTCGATTGCCGGTAATAGCAATGGGATTTCGGGTGAGGCCTCTCGCTCCTGATTGAGGAGCTCTGTGGATGCGATAGAAGGCTCGTATCCACCTTTTTTTCTGGCTTCTTTCGCCAACCGATATTAACACCGAGAGCGCCCTGTTGCGCCTGATGCCAAACCGCATCGGGCGCATAACTGTTGCAACCATGATCTAAAGCGAGGGAACTCATGGAGGAACGCTTCTCAGGTACGGTTCTGGCTTCCGAGCAACAGGAGGCGAATCCTGTGCGTTTGTTGGGCGAGATCGGCTTGAACAATTTTGCGCCCTACCTGATGAACCGCCTCATGGCACGCTATAATGCGAACCTCGCCGAAGGTTTGAAAGGCAGCCAGATCACGACGGTTAAGCTGCGCGCACTCGCTGTCCTCAGTGTCACGCCTTCAGCCACAATCAACGAACTTTCGGTCTTTACAGTAACCGAACAATCAACGATGAGCCGCACACTCGATTCCCTGGAAGAACAGGGCTACATTCGCCGTCAGGCGCGTCCAGGGGACATGCGCATCCGCGATATTTCGCTGACCGAAGAAGGAAGAGACATTTTCAACCAGGCCTGGCCGACCATGTACGATCTTCTGCTGCAACTCTTTGATGGCATCGATGAAGATGAGCACCGCGCTTTTGTCGGCACCTTACAGAAAATGCTCCGCAATATCCGTAAAAACGAGCTTTAATATCTCTTTGAATGATAGGCCGATCCGAACTCCAGCGCGGATCGGCTTTTTGAGGCCTACGCTGCCGATCGGGACGGGATTAGGGCGGTTGCCAAAGCTGCAAGCGCCGCAACGAACGCAAAGATGTAGAAATTCCACTGCGGGCCGATGTTAAGGCTTGCGATCAAACCACCCAACAGCGGCCCCGTCAAAGCGCCGATGCGAGAAAAACTTAGCGCCCATCCGGTTCCAGCAGAACGGATCGAGGAATCAAGCCGCTGCGCCAGAAAACCTGTCAAAACCAGCGAGGCCGACACTGTACCGAAACCGGCAATCGCAACAAACACATAGTTCATCAGCAAAGAGCCTTTGAAGGCAAGCGCCACAATTCCAAACGCGCCGAGCGCGTATGAGCAGGCAACAGTCCGGCGCACGCCGAAGCGATCCGCCCATGTCCCCAACACGATGCCTCCGACGGCAGAACTCAGGCTGAAGACTGCAAGAAACAGTAGGCTATTGCCGAGATCATAGCCGTTCTTGCGCATTATCTGTGGAAGCCATTGTGCGAGGCCATAGACAAGCAGCAGCCCCATGAAAAGCGCGATCCAGAAACAGGCGGTTTCAAAGGCCTTTTTAGGAGAGAAGATTTCACTAAATACAGTGTGCCAGCGAACCTTTCCATGTTTGCGGGCCATTACGGGCGGAACACCAACTCCCATGCGGCTTGCCGTATTGCGCGCCGCATCATGTTTGCCGCGCTGGACCAGCGATTCCACACTTTCTGGCAACAATGCTAGGAAGATAGGGATAAACAGCAGAGGCATGGCGCCAATCAAAACGATAGTGCGCCAGCCATGGTCTTCGAGGAGGCCGCGACCACATAGAGCGGCAGCGAGCAATCCCATTGAATAGCCCGAATACATCAGACCGTAATTGAAGCTCTTTTTCTTCATCGGAGAGTATTCAACTGTTAGCGCCGCTGCGACCGGAATAATTCCGCCAAGTCCGATGCCCGATATGAACCTGCTCAATCCGAAGATGAAGGGTGACGGTGCCATCGCGCTGACAATCATACAAAGCGAAAACAAGGAAATGCAGGCTATAAACAACGGCTTGCGCCCATAAAGCTCACTCAGCGTACCCGCAAGAATACCGCCGATCAACATGCCTACCACCGTGTAGCTGCCGATGGCTCCAAGCTCTATCGGGGTTAGCTGCCAGACCGGATCAACCGACAAGGCAGGTAGTATCGCCCCGATGACACCAACGTCATAGCCCTCCGCAAAAATCGCAAGCCAGCAGAGGCCCACGACAAGCAGGCTTTTGCCTGCCGATATCTCTCTTCCGGTCACAGCCGGAGCGTTGATGCCCTGCGCTTGAGACATGGTCTTCCCCTTTTTTTCTGACGCAACGGCGCACGTCCTCGAGCACGCCGACTTCTCATTCGAACATGTTTGTTCTGCGATCTTTGCGATGGACTGCGCTGTTTGATCAGAGCGTTGTGATTGTTTTTAATGCCCCATCAAGCGCAATGCCTTGTTCATCAAGCAGTGCCGCTTGCCGCAAACGCCGAAGCCAGGCTGCGCCGTCGTCGCGTTCGCTCAAAACAGGCACGGCGGACATGACGCGGTCGAATTTTGATAGGCCACGCGAATGCGTATCGGAATAGCCTTTAACCAGACGGCGGCAGGCAAGGACCTCAACGGCGAGATCGTAGTTCTGGGGCACGACGGCGAGAGCCTGTTCCAGCCAGAATTCGCAATGGAGCGTCTCGCGCTGATGGCGCAGACTACCACGTCGGAAACGACGCAAGCCCGAAACACAATAAAGGCCGCAGAACCAGAACAGCGTTCCCGTATTCACCCGGCGCCCTTTGCTGATACGCTTGTCGAGCCATGCAAAGATCTTCGGCCGATTTTCGATCCACGCGCCGATGCCCCTCGGCAATGTGCCACAAACTTCTTCCATGCGCGGATGCATATATTCGGTCGTATAGGCGATCTGATCTTTTTTAACGCCGATTTCCTTGCGCACCCGCTCGAACCGCGAGCCGCGTACCTTAATGTCAGCCACCCTGACCACATCGTCATAAGCCATAGCAACAGCAACATATTTTGCCGCTTGAAGCGTGAAGGCAAAGCCTTGCGCTGTGCCGCCATTCGTAAGATCGGCCTTAAGCAAGCCTGCACACCGGTTGAGATACTCATCCGCATAGGCCGGGTCCTGAAATTCGGTCAGCTTCTTGATACCTGCAAAAAGCATCGCGTGACACGCACTTGGAAATTCACTGCGAATGCGCTTAATAAGCGCGTCCAATACCGGATGTTCCGCCTGCTCGGGCAAAGGGTCCAGCCGCTTGATAGGGCTCGCTGCGAGCTTGTCGTTGGCCCCACTAAGCGTGCGTTGAAAGGCAGCCTCGAAAGCTCTCAGACTAGCCTCGATGCCTTTGCCGCCAGATTTGATGGTCGCCTCAAAGGCCGTTTTCGCAAAGGGCAACGCCCCGGAAGCCGCAAGCGCACCAAACAAGGCAGAGGAAACAACGCTGCCGCTCCTGTTTGCCACCGCTTCCATATCGAATGCGATGGTCTTGCGCGCTGCAAACGCCGTCGCGTCCTCAACAACCACCGGATTGCCAATGCCGTCACCTGGCTTTTCCTTTTCGCCAACCGCAAAGGAGCGATGGGTGGACGTAATGAGCAAAGTCTTGTCCGGTGTGACTAAGCCGCGCAGTACTGATCGTCCCGCTTCCATCAATTCGGCCGCGATGACGATGTCAACGTCGCCAGGCGTAGGCATCAGCGACAAGATCGGATGCGCACCTTCGCGGGCACGCAACAGCTCCAGATAGTAGATCGTCGCACCGGTTCTCTGCGCCACCCCGGGCACAGAAGTTGTCTGCGCAACCCAGCCATTGGTTTCCGCCAACGCCACAACCCAGTCTGCCAGAACACCCCCGCCCTGCCCCCCCATGGCAAGAATGGCAATTGACAGTGGCTTGTCCTGGGACAAAAGAGCGGTGGGCGATGCATTCAATGGTGACATGGCCAGTTCCTCAATCCGCAAAAACGATGCGTGCCGCACGGCGGCGCTTTTGCAGCCATCCAATGACGGCTGAGCGCAAGCGATGCACAAACCTGTCCCAACTCGTCGGGTTGTGAATGACATCGGCCCGATAAAATGAAGGACACAGAACCGCTGCTTCCGAAACCTCACCGCAATTACCGCAACCAACGCAGGAATTGTCGATCGCTGCGACCGGATCGTCCTTCAGCGGATCATCTGTGTGCTTTACAGAAAGCGACGGGCAGCCTGAAAGGCGTATGCACGCGTGATCGCCGGTGCACACATCCTCATCAACCCCGAAACGCTGCTTGACCATTCGTTTGCCGTCTTTGACTGCTTTGGCGAATTGCGGTTTCACGCGGCGCTGCTTGTTAAGCATGCATTCAGACGACGCGACGATAATCTTCGGACCCTTTTCATCCGTCGTCAGCGCTTCTTTCAGCGTGTCCCGCATCTTTGCAACGTCATATGTGTGGTCGATCTGGCGAACCCAGCCCGCGCCAATTCCCTTGACCGCATCAACAATGGAGTTATTGGTCTTGCGGCGCGGATTGATCGCTCTAGAGGACATCACATCCTGTCCCCCAGTAGCCGACGAATAATAATTATCGACCACGAGGATGACACCATCCTGCTTGTTGAAGACGGCGTTGCCGACCGAAGTTGCAAGACCATTGTGCCAAAAGCCGCCATCGCCCATCACTGAAATGGATCGCTTGCCCGCTTTCACATTGAACGCGGAAGCAGAAGCTGGACCAAGACCGTAGCCCATTGTCGTGCCACCAAGATTGAATGGAGGCAGAATGGAAAAAAGGTGGCAGCCGATATCCGCTGAAACGTGATGCTCGCCAAGTTCCTTTTCAACAAGCTTCATTGCGGCAAAGATTGGACGCTCCGGACAACCGGTGCAGAAGCCGGCTGGGCGCGGTGGCACCACCTCAGCAAGCGCCTTCACGCGTGCATCATTGAGAACCGGCGACGGATCGGGCAGCGGCGGACGGTTGCCGAGTAACTGCGGCGCATGTGCATCGAAGAATGCCGTCAGGCCTTTCAAGAGCACAGGCGTCGTGTATTCACCGCCAAGTGGTAGCACGTCCTTGCCGGACAGTTTCGTCTGAATATCGCGACGGCGCAGCAACGTATGCAGCGCCTGTTCGATATATTCAGGCGCCCCCTCCTCCAGCATCACCACAGCTTTCTTGCCGGAAACGAAATTGATGACTTCATCGTCTATCATTGGATAGGCGACATTCATGACATAGAGTGGAACTCGACTTTCACCGTAGACATCGGCCAGACCCATTTGCTGCAACGCGCGCATGGCGCTGTTGTAAAGTCCACCTTGCAGGATGATGCCAACGTCGCCCTCCTTAGGGCCGAAATATTCATTGAGACGATTGGCCTTGACGAACTCTACCGCAGCCGGCCAGCGTTTCTCGAGCTTCTCCTTCTCGTGCAGGAAAGATGCGGGTGGCAGCACGATGCGGTTAACATCGCGTCTGGGGTTTTCCAGCGCTTGCGCCAGCGTATGGTTGGGACGCTTGTTATCCTTCGCAACAAACTGACCATGCACATGGCAGCTGCGAATACCAACCTGCAACATGACGGGTGTGTTGGAGGCTTCCGATAGTTCAAAGCCTTTTTCAACGGCTTCCACAATCGAAGGCAGGTTAGGGCGTGGGGTTAAAAGCCACATTTGCGATTTCATCGCATAGGCATGGCTCCGCTCCTGCATGATAGAGGAACCTTCGCCGTAATCCTCGCCGATGATGACCAGTGCGCCGCCGGTCACTCCGCCCGATGCGAGATTGGAGAGCGCATCCGAGGCGACATTGGTGCCGGCCGTGGATTTCCAAGTTACCGCACCGCGGACAGAATACATCACAGAGGCTGAAAGCATGGCTGCCGCCGCGGCTTCCGATGCGGAAGATTCAAAATGGACACCCAAATCTTCCATCACGTCCTTCGCATCCGCAAGAACGTCCATCAGATGGGATATTGGCGACCCCTGATAACCGCCGACATAGGAAACGCCTGACTGAAGCAACGCCTTTGTGATGGCGAGGATGCCTTCGCCGCTAAAAATTTCGCCGTCGCCGAGCTTCAGATCCTCGACTTCGCGGGCGAATGAGCGCTCCGCCATGACAATTCCCCTTTTCCGTTTGCCGGAATATCAATTCATTTGCATCAGCATATTTTCGAATTCTAAACTGTGTCAATAGGGCTTTTTAGAACGAGTATAATTATTGCATTTGCATATTTCTGGTCAAATCCTGCATTTTTACTCCCGCAGATGCCCACTTGCGGAAGCCGGCGCTTTTTTCGCTTGACGCGCCCAAACTCCTAATTATATTTTAAACTTAAAATAAATAACCGGCGCCGTTCGGCAGCTATCGGAAAGGGAACTCAACATGCGTATCGTGTGTATTGGAGGGGGTCCGGCCGGCCTTTACTTCGGCCTTCTGATGAAGAAGCTTCATCCAGAACATGACATTACGATCGTGGAGCGGAACCGCCCCTACGACACCTTCGGCTGGGGCGTGGTTTTTTCCGACGCGACGATGGAATCCATGAAGGTGTGGGATCCCGAAAGTGCGGCCGAAATTCAGGACGCGTTCAACCATTGGGACGATATCGAGGTCCTCTTCAAAGGAACGCGTCAGCGCACCAGCGGTCACGGCTTTGTCGGTATCGGACGCAAACGCCTGCTCAATATTCTTCAGGCGCGCTGCGAAGCGCTGGGTGTGAAGCTTCAGTTTGAAACCGACGTAGAAAGTGATCTTGAATTCCCTGATGCCGATCTCATCATTGCATCGGACGGCCTGAACTCCCGCATTCGCAATCGCTATGAGGATGTGTTCGAACCGGATATGGTCGTCCGGCCCAATCGCTATATCTGGCTCGGCACTCAAAAACTGTTTGACGCCTTTACGTTCGATTTCCGCAAGACTGATCATGGTTGGTTCCAGGCGCACATTTATAAGTTCGACGACAAAACCTCGACCTTTATCATCGAAACTACCGAGGAAGCCTATCAGGCGCATGGTCTGGATCAGTTGGACCAGTCAGCATCCATCAATTTTTGTGAAGAGCTCTTTGCAGAGACACTCGACGGCGCTCCACTGATGACCAATGCCCGCCATATGCGCGGCTCGGCCTGGCTTAACTTCAGCCGCCTCATATGCGGAAAATGGAGCCACTTCAACGGCAATTCCCATGTGGTTTTGATGGGTGATGCGGCCCATACCGCGCATTTTGCAATCGGATCGGGTACCAAACTTGCCATCGATGACGCGATTGAACTGGCCAACCAGTTCCAGAAGCTCGGACATGGCAAGGAGGGCATACCAGACGTCCTGCATGCCTATGAAGAAATCCGCCGGGTTGATGTCGCACGCATTCAAAACGCCGCGCGCAACGCCATGGAGTGGTTCGAGGTAGTCGGCCAGCGTTATGCCGATACGCTGGAGCCGGAACAGTTCATGTATTCCATGCTCACGCGTTCGCAGCGTATCAGCCACGAGAATCTACGCCTGCGCGACAAGGATTGGCTTGAAGGCTACGAACGCTGGTTCGCCCGCAAGCAAGGTCTCAACGTTGCCGAAGACCAGCGCTGTCTGCCGCCGATGTTCACCCCCTATAGCTTACGTGGCGTCACCTTGCCCAACCGCATTGTCGTATCACCAATGGCCATGTATTCCGCAACCGACGGCCTGATAGACGATTTCCATATGGTCCATCTGGGCAGCCGCGCCATGGGCGGCGCAGGATTGGTGTTTGCCGAAATGACATGCGTGTCGCCTGATGCGCGGATTACCCCCGGCTGCCTAGGCATCTGGAACGATGCGCAGGGTGAAGGCTGGAAGCGCGTAGTCGATTTCGTTCACACAAACAGTGATGCAAAGGTTGCCATGCAGATCGGCCATGCCGGCCGCAAGGGTGCAACCAAGCTTGCGTGGGAAGGTATTGACCAGCCTCTTGAGAATGGAGCATGGCCATTGCTTTCCGCTTCCGCCCTTCCCTATCTCAAGAACAGCCAGGTCCCAAAAGCGATGGATCGCGCCGATATGGATCGGGTGAAAGCGGACTTCGTCGCCGCGACCAAAAGAGCGGCGGCTGCAGGCGTCGATTGGCTTGAGCTGCACTGCGCGCATGGTTACCTTTTATCGAGCTTCCTCTCGCCACTCACCAACCACCGCGAGGACGAATATGGTGGCAGTTACGAAAACCGCGCACGCTATCCGCTAGAAATCTTCCACGCGGTCCGCGAAGCCTGGCCGCAGGATAAGCCGATCTCGGTTCGCCTTTCCTGCCACGACTGGTTCGAGGGCGGCAACACGCCAGAAGATGCGGCGATCTTTGCGGAAATGTTCAAGACTGCCGGTGCCGATTTGATCGACTGTTCGTCAGGTCAGGTCTGGAAGGAAGAAAAGCCAGTTTATGGCCGTCTATTCCAGACCCCGTTCTCCGATAAAATTCGCAACGAAATCCACATCCCAACAATTGCCGTCGGCGCGATTTCGGAAGCCGATCATGCAAATTCGATCATCGCAGCTGGTCGCGCGGATCTCTGCGCGGTGGCACGCCCACATCTTGCGGACCCGGCTTGGGCGCTGCATGAGGCCGCTAAAATCGGCATCAATTCCATTGCTTGGCCGAAGCAATATCGTTCAAGCAAATATCAGTATGAAGCCAACCTCGCACGCGCAAACGCAGCGCCGCAAGGCGCGAAGTAAAAGCGGGTGAGATAACGGAGAGATAGCAATGAACGATCCGGCCGTTGGCTCAGCCCTTTATGGCAAACATGCACTCGTCACTGGTGCGGGCAGTGGCATAGGCGCCGCTATTGCCGCTGGTCTTGCGCGGGCAGGAGCCAATGTGACCCTGGCGGGGCGCAGTCGTGAGCGGCTAGAAAAAACCGCTTCCTCTTTGAACTGGAAGGGATGTTTCCTTGCTGATGGTTTCGATGTCACAAATCGCGATGCAATTGAAAAAGGACTGCACGGGGCGCGTGCCGCATTTGGCCCTGTGACTATTCTTGTAAACAATGCCGGGGAAGCTCCAAGCGCTCCTTTCGAGAAAACCAGTCTCGATACATGGAGCCGCGTACTCGACGTCGACCTGACCGGTGTTTTCAACGTTACGCAGATGACACTCGATGATATCAAGGCGGGCGGAAAAGACGGGCGTATCATCAACATTGCGTCCACAGCTGGCCTGAGCGGCTATGCTTATGTTTCGGCCTATTGTGCTGCAAAACACGGTGTTATCGGGCTGACCCGAGCACTGGCGCTGGAGCTCGCGCGCACGGGCGTGACGGTCAACGCAGTGTGCCCGGGCTTTACCGATACGCCCATCATAGCCCGCTCCATCGAGGCTATCATCGCAAAAACCGGAAGATCAGAAGAAGACGTTCTGGCGCAATTCGTCAAGGCGAACCCACAGGGGCGCCTGATACAGCCTGAGGAAGTGGCTGAAACCGTGCTGTGGCTGACATCGCCCGGCGCGCAATCAATAACTGGACAGGCGATAGCAATCGCTGGTGGGGAGGTAATGGCAGGATGAACGACGGCACCGTTTCGATGGCGAGCAATCTAAAGCCTTTCAAGGACTACCAGGCCGATCACTTTCTGTGGCAGACGAGTGAAGACGGTCGCGTCGCAACACTGACCCTTAACCGCCCGGACCGGAAAAATCCGCTGACATTCGAAAGCTATGCTGAGCTTCGCGATCTTTTTCGCAATCTCGCTTATGCTTCCGATGTGCGCACAATCGTGTTGACCGGCGCTGGCGGAAACTTTTCTTCAGGCGGCGATGTCTTCGAGATCATCGAGCCTCTGACCCACATGACGATGCCCGACCTTCTCGCGTTCACGCGTATGACCGGCGATGTCGTCAAGGCCATGCGTAAATGTCCGCAGCAAATTATCGCCGCCGTAGACGGCATTTGCGCTGGCGCCGGTGCCATTCTGGCAATGGCATCGGATCTACGCATTGCGACGCCTGAAACAAAAACTGCGTTCCTCTTCACACGCGTCGGTCTTGCGGGCGCCGATATGGGCGCATGCGGCATTCTCCCGCGACTGATCGGTCAGGGCCGCGCGTCGGAACTGCTTTACACCGGACGCTTTATGAGCGCCGAAGAGGGTGAGCGCTGGGGCTTTTTCAACGCACTGCATCCGCAGGGCGAGCTTTTGGAAAAGGCCGAGGCTCTGGCACGCAATATCGCCGACGGCCCATGGTTCGCGCATGGCATGACAAAAACCATGCTCAATCAAGAATGGGCGATGGGCATTGAAGAGCTGGTGGAATCAGAAGCCCAGGCGCAGGCCATCTGCATGGCAACGCAGGATTTCCGCCGCGCGTTCGAGGCTTTCGCAGCCAAGAAGAAACCCGTTTTCGAGGGAAACTGATCCATGGATGGTTTCGCAACGCTGCCACTCACACGGGAACATCTCGACTGGCCGTTTTTTGAGAAAGCCCATTTAGACTGGGCGGCAAAACTTGATGCTTTTGTGAAAAGCCCAGCGATCACCGGTGTCGAACACCACGATACGGATAATGCCTGCCGCGCTCTGGTGAAAGCGCTCGGAAAAGCCGGACTGCTCCAAGCGGCGGTCAGTCTGACGGGCGGTGACGGGATCGATTCCCGGAAGCTTTGCATCGCCCGCGAGACACTGGCTTATCATGACGGACTTGCCGATTTCGCTTTTGCCATGCAAGGACTTGGCACCGGCGCGATCAGCCTTAGCGGATCGGACGAACTCAAACAAGCAGTCTTGCCGAAAGTGGCAAGTGGAGAATGGATTTCGGCCTTTGCCCTTTCGGAGAAGCTCGCGGGTTCAGATGTAGCGGCGATGGGTTGCGCGGCGAGATTGGACGGCGACCATTACGTGCTCGACGGCGAGAAGACATGGATTTCCAATGGCGGCATCGCTGATGTCTATACAGTCTTTGCCCGCACAGGCGAAGCGCCAGGAACACGAGGCATTTCGGCCTTTGTCGTTTTAGCCAACGATCCTGGCTTTTCAATTGCAGAGCGCATTGATGTCATCGCTCCGCATCCGCTGGCCACGATCCGCTTCGATAATTGTCGCATCCCCGCTGGTCGTCGGCTCGGCGCGCCGGGCGAAGGTTTTAAAATCGCCATGCGCACGCTCGATATTTTCCGCGCATCCGTTGCCGCCTCTGCCCTGGGCTTTGCGCGCCGTGCTGCAAGCGAGGCGTTGGCACATGCGAAATCACGCCCGATGTTCGGTGGCAGATTGGCAGACTTGCAACTCACGCAAGCGACACTTGGCGACATGGCGACCGACATCGATGCTGCCGCTCTTCTGACCTATCGAGCAGCATGGCGGCGCGACGTTCAGAAGCTGAGCACAACCAAAGAGGCCGCGATGGCAAAGATGGTTGCGACGGAAAACGCCCAACAGACAATCGACAAAGCCGTTCAAATGTTTGGCGGTCGTGGCGTGAAAAGCGGCGAGATTGTCGAGTCGCTTTATCGTGAAATACGTGCACTTCGCATCTATGAAGGCGCGACCGAAGTGCAGAAACTCATTATCGCACGCGAACTGCTGAAAGCCACTTAGAGCCTGCTATTGCGCGCATTTTTGGAGATATAACATGCATAAGACCCTTCAGCCGCAAGGCTGGGCACGCCCAATCGGTTATTCCAATGGCGTTGAAGCGCGTGGGCGTACCGTTTACATCGGCGGACAGATCGGTTGGAACGAACAACAACAGTTTGAGACCGACGATTTCGTCGAGCAGACCGAGCAGACATTGAAAAACATTGTGGCAATCCTGGCGGAAGCTGGGGGCAGCCCGGAACATATCGCCTCAATGACTTGGTACTTCACCGACAAGGATGAATACATCACCAATCTTAAAGGGATCGGCCGCGCCTATCGCGATGTAATCGGTAAGCACTTCCCCGCGATGGCGGCAGTTCAGGTCGTCGCATTGATCGAAGACCGGGCTAAGATCGAAATACAGGCTTTCGCCGTAATACCGGACTGAGACCGCCATGGCTGATAAAAGCGAATTCTCTCCAACTGTCACGGGTACGGTTATAGACGGCGTTCTTGTCGTCACCGTCGATAGCCCTCCAGTCAATGCAACATCCGCAGAGGTGCGCAGAGGCTTTGCCGCAGCCATTGGCCATGCTTCTACTGAAACAGCGATCCGCGCGACCGTTCTGATCGGTGCAGGCAAGATCTTCATTGGAGGAGCGGACATTCGCGAATTCGGCAAGCCTCCCACCGAACCAACATTGCCGGACGTAATCACCATCATCGAAAGCGCCGATAAACCGGTGGTAGCCGCGATCAACGGGCCTGCTTTGGGTGGCGGACTTGAGGTAGCGCTTGGAGCTCACGCGCGTATCGCATCATTAAGCGCCTCTCTTGGCTTGCCGGAGGTTAAACTTGGGATCGTGCCGGGTGCGGGGGGCACCCAGCGCCTTCCTCGACTGATCGGGCCCCTTCCAGCACTCGATATGATCGCCACCGGTCGCCAGATTACCGCTCAAGAAGCGCAGCGACTGGGTCTGATCGACCAAATAGCAGAAAACGATCTTGTGGCCGACGCCATCAAGCTCGCCACTTCAATGGCCGGTCAGCCGTTGCGTCGGACCCGCGATCTGTCCGTTACTGCACCCGATGCAACCGCTTTTGAACATGCCAAAGCCCAAATTCTGAGAAAAGCGCGTGGTGCGGCTGCTCCCGGCGAAGCAGCGCGGCTAGTTCAAGTCTCGATAACCGCTTCGATTGCAGAAGGTTTAGGCGAAGAACGAAAGACTTTCATTCGCCTGCGCGATAGTGCTGAAGCGGCCGCGCTGCGGCATCTGTTTTTCGCCGAACGCGCGGCGGGAAAAGTGGAAGGCATGGAAGCAAACCCCCAACCACTTTCGACTATCGGCATCGCCGGCACCGGTTTGATGGGGGCAGGTATCGCTGCCGCCTGTCTTACTGCTGGTTATAGTGTCATAGGCTATGAACAAACTGCAGATGCAGCCAGCAAAGGTGCTAAACGGATTACCGATTTAATCCAGAAAGCCGTCGATACTGGCAGGCTTTCGACCGAGGCCGCAGAAAGCCAACGTGCAAGGCTTACGCTCAGCGCTGATATGGCAGCACTTGCCAACGCTGATCTGGTCATCGAAGCCGTGTTTGATGATTTCACGGTCAAGGCCTCGCTGTTCCGGCAACTCGACATGTTGCTGCCTCCATCTGTCATTCTGGCAACCAATACAAGCTATCTCAACCCGAATGAGTTGAGCGCGGTCACAAACCGCTCAGACCGGGTGCTGGGGCTGCACTTTTTCTCGCCAGCCAATATCATGCGCTTGCTTGAAGTGGTGCGCTGCCAAGATACATCCGACGAAACGCTCGTCACAGGAATTGCTTTCGCGCGCAAGATCAAGAAGCTGCCCATCATCACCGGCGTCTGCGAAGGCTTTATTGGTAACCGGATTTTTTCGGCATACCGGACGGAGGCTGAAAAAATGCTGGCTGAGGGCGCCTACCCCAAAGATATTGATCGCGCGATGGAAGCCTATGGCTTTCCAATGGGGTTATTTGCGGTTAACGACATGGCCGGTTTGGAAATTGCCTGGGCGCGGCGCAAGAGAGCGGCGGCCACCCGTCATCCCAGCCTTCCTTATTTCGATGTTGCCGACAAACTATGCGAAGCCGGGCGTTTTGGGCGCAAGGCAGGTCTTGGCTGGTATCGCTATGAGGATGGTGTTCGCGTGAGCGACGAGGAAGTCCACACTCTGATCGACGATTACCGTGAACGCAATGCAATTATTCCCCGCCATTTGCCCGATGAAGCCATCATGCAGCGCCTCCTCGCCGCCATGATGGTTGAAGGACAGGCTTTGCTTGCAGAGGGCATTGCGCAACGTTCCGACGATATCGATCTCGTTCTTGTCAATGGATACGGGTTCCCCGCAATCAAAGGCGGCCCGATGTTCGCGACACAACAGATGGGAGAAACCCGATGACAGAAGCGTTCATCTGTGACTACATCCGCACGCCAATTGGTCGCTTTGGCGGAGCCTTATCCAGCATCCGAACAGACAATCTTGCTGCTATTCCGCTCAAAGCGCTGGTTGAGCGCAATCCGGCGCTGGATTGCGAAGCGATTGAGGATGTGATTTTCGGATGCGCCAATCAGGCGGGCGAAGATAACCGCAATGTTGCCCGCATGGCGGCACTGCTTGCCGGTTTGCCCGTTAACGTCACCGGTACGACAATCAACAGACTTTGCGGCTCTGGAATGGACGCGGTGCTCGCTGCAGCACGCGCTATCCGCGCCGACGAAGCTGAGCTTATCATTGCAGGTGGCGTTGAAAGCATGAGCCGCGCGCCCTTTGTTTTACCGAAGGCAGACAGCCCTTTCTCGAGACGTGCAGAAATTCATGATACGACAATCGGCTGGCGCTTCGTCAATCCGGTCATGAAAGCTCAATACGGCATCGACTCCATGCCGGAGACCGGAGACCACGTGGCTGTCGATTATGCAATCAAGCGCACGGACCAGGATGTTTTCGCCTGGCAAAGTCAAAAGAAGGCCGCGGCCGCACAAAGCAATGGTCGACTGGCGCAAGAAATAACGCCTGTATCCACTCCTCAGCGCAAAGGTGAACCTATAGTTGTCAGCGCTGACGAACATCCACGTGAAACCAGCCTTGATTCATTGGCCAAATTGAGACCAATCAACCAGTTGGAAGGTGCCACAGTCACCGCGGGCAACGCGTCAGGTGTCAACGATGGAGCTGCAGCACTCATCATCGCATCGCAGGCCGCTGCCCGGAAGTTCGGGCTCACCCCCGTTGCTCGCGTTCTGGGCGGCGCGACGGCAGGCGTTGCTCCACGCATCATGGGTATTGGCCCGGCACCCGCCAGCCAGAAACTGATGGCGCGGCTGGGCATGAAGCAGGAGCAGTTTGATGTCATTGAACTCAATGAAGCCTTCGCCAGCCAAGGATTAGCGACGCTACGTCTTCTGGGAGTTGCCGATGACGACATCCGGGTCAATCCAAATGGCGGAGCCATCGCTCTCGGACATCCGCTAGGCATGTCAGGAGCGCGCATCACCGGCACAGCGGCACTGGAGCTCAAGCTCAGTGGCGGCCGCTTTGCTCTCGCAACGATGTGCATCGGTGTGGGACAAGGTATCGCCATCGCACTCGAAAGAGTTTAGCGCCCTTGACACGATCTGCCGTTAAATACGGCAGATCGAAGGCCTTTCGCGCCCGAATGTGGGAGGTCGAACTCTTTTGAGAGTTCTCTCTCGGCAAATTAGAGTGCCTAATTGCACATCAGGATGAGTGGCTCTGCTACTAACAGAGTTTCTGCAACAGCCGTTGGGTTGCTTCAATATCTTGGATCATAAGCCCGCCCGCCTTTTTTGCGTCACCAGCACCAATGGCATCAAGCATTTCGTAATGGTAGGCTGAATAAGGATGGATAATGCCCTTATCAACTTCTTGACGAACATGATTGGAAAGAAGACGCATGTAGGGCCCAAGTCGCAACCACAGCGTTTCAATCATCTGCGGTAAAGTTTCTGACCCGGATAGTTCATAAATCGTGAAATGAAACTCCTGGTTCTTGCGCAACATCTCGTAGATTTTGCCATCGTGACCGAGTGCTTCATGCTCTCGTGCAAGTGCCCGACAACGGTCTACGTCTAAAGCTTGCATGCGTGGTGTTGCAAGTTCGGTGGCAAGCCCTTCCAGGGCAACACGAACCCGACAGATATCATCCAGCCTTTCCCGCGACGTATCGGGCACGCGTGCCGATCCGTTACGCGCAATTTCCAGACCGTTCTCCGCCGCCAGCCGTCGCAATGCCTCGCGTACTGGCATATGGCTTGTCCCGAACTCTGCAGCAAGTGCTGCGATCGTTACCGCCTGGGACGGTTCGAATGAACCCCACATCAAAGCCTGACGAAGCTGTTCGTAGACACCATCTTGCACGGTTACGCGCGAAGATACCTTCAACAGACGGGGTTCACCGATCATTTGCTTCAAATTCCTTGTCTCCGTGTTCCTCAACTATAGCATTATACCGGCCAATAGGATCACCAGGTGTCGCACAAATTAGATAAAAACGACAGGTTCGTGCAGAAATCGACATCTAATAGGAATGCTTAGCCTACGGCCAGCCTGTCTAACGCATCGCATAAGGCTTGCGTTTCTCCCTCAGAGGTCACCGACCCGGGTGAAAACCGCAAAATACGACCGCGACAATCGCAGTAAAAATCTTCAGCCTTCAAGCCGGTCATGATAGCAGCTGCCCGTTCAGCGGTGTCCGCTCGTGCCATGACGCTGCCGCCGCGCTCTTGAGACTTTTCTGGGGAGATCAGTGTCAGTGCAGAGTTGGCAATCACCCGATCCACAATTGTACCTGTCAATATTTCGTTATGCCTGGCCAAGTTATCGACACCGGTCGTCGAAACAAAATCAAGCCCTGCTTGCGACGCTATCGCTGCCAGAACAGCAGGTGTACCGTGATCGAAGCGCCGCGCATCATCGGCGTAGGTAAAACTATCGAGATCCCATGAAAAGGGATTAGGTTGGCTAAACCACCCACGCAATTCAGGCTTGCAGGTCGTCAGTAATTGCGGGCGGACATAGATCGCCCCTGCTCCTGAACTTCCACAAAGCCATTTAAGAGACGAACCGACAACGACATCAAGTTCACCGACAGAAAAGGGACGAATTCCCACGCCCTGCGTCACATCGGCAATAATGATTGTTCCGTGCTGCCTACCGTGTTTACTGATCAGGTCGAGGTCGACACGCTTGGATGTCGTGGAAGAAACCCATGTTGTCAGTGCAATCGCAACATCACTGCCCCAAGCGTCGACGAAATCCTCGTCGCGCACAAAACTTTCGCCCTGTCTCATCGGCACGGTTTGCAGTGTAAATCCCAACCGCGCCTGCAAGCCAGCCAGCAAAAAATGTAGGCTCGGAAAGCAATCGCCAGCCGCCAGAATTCGGCGACCGCGCAGTAACTCTTCAGGCAGCGCGCCGATCAAACTATAAAGGGCGAGCGTTACGTTCTCCGCAGTGGTCATGGTTCCTGCAGGAGCGCCAATCAAACGCTCCCAACTTTGGATGAAATGCCCGCGCTGTGCCAACATCTCTGGCCATTGCTCGTCATTTTCTGCTGACCATATATCTGAATAACGTTCGAGTGCCGTTTTGACTTTTTCCGCCTTACCGGGAAAGGTACCTATCGAATGGTAGAGAAAATAACCGCTCATATTGATGCCTGCCATGTTGATGTTGCCGATGTCTGCCGTAAACCCAGATTGTACCTATCGGACTTTTTCCTTTTTGAAGCGCGCCTCAAGAAGCGCCACAAGCCGCACCAGTGGCAGCAGAATGATGAGATAGATTAGTGCGGCGCCAATCAACGGCGTAGGATTGGCATAAAGCGCTTGAGCGTCCTGGGCTTCCTTCAGAAGCTCGGGCAAAGCCACAGTAGAGGCCAGTGCAGTATCCTTGAACATAGACACACAATTGCTGGTCGTTGGCGGAATGATGATACGGATCGCCTGCGGTAAAACCACTTTCCAAAGCGTAACAGGAAATGAAATTCCAAGTGCCGACGCGGCTTCGAACTGACCGCGCGGTACACTTTCGATGCCCGACCGGAACACTTCTGCCGAGTATGCCGCCATAACCATGGAAAATGACATGATTGCCGAGGTCCAGGCAGACAGGCGTATGCCGATGAATGGAAGTGCATAATAGATCAGGATCAGCACGACCAAAACTGGCATGGCGCGGAATACATCGATGTAGGCGATCGCGAGATAGCGAAGTAACTTTGGGCCGTATAGACGAATAATGCTGATCAGCAAGCCAGACAGAATACCAAAGAATATGCTGGCGATGCCGATAAGAAACGTGTTGAGAAGACCACGTCCCAACGCTGGCAGGCTTGATGCTAGAACTTCGGAGTTCAGAAAGGTTTCAACGAATGTCATATTGGCGTCCTTCGCAGGCAATCCTGGGAGCGCACGACCGGCCATTTTGACCAGTTACGGTCGAAGATGGGCCGATCCTGCGAATGCGACCCATCTGTCACCAACGTCAGCAGAATGGCTTCAAAAGATTATGGTTTTGGGATCGGCGCGACTGTCACTGTCGAGGAACCAGCTGCAGGATCGGTACCGAACCATTTTTTATGAATGGCTGCAGTAACACCTTCCTGCTTCATGGCAGAAATTGCATCGTTGAGCTTGCCAAGCAGCGGATGGTCCTTCGCCATCATCAGACCGTATTGCTCACCGGTCTGGATTCGATCCTTAACAACAAAGCCCTTCAACTTAAGAAATAAGTGCTCCATTCCCGGAACATCGGAAATCACTGCGTCGATACGGCCCGCACCGAGATCAAGAAACAAATCCTGTTGCGAGTTGTAGCCTTTGATATCGGCAAAGCCTTTGGCATCCTTGTTATCCTTAACCCATTTCTCGCCCGTGGAACCAGAAAGGGCACCAACCGTCTTGCCCTTCAAATCGGCCAATCCTGTTACGGCACTATCGGTTTTGGTAGCAACCCCAATATCTGAATCATAATAGGGTTGGGTGAAGGACTGCGACTTCAGGCGTTCCGGCGTGATCGTAATTGACGAAACCGCCACGTCGATGCGACGCGAAGTCGTGGCAGCAAACAGCGCTTGAAACCCGTAGTCGGCAATTTCCGGCTCCAGGCCTGCGCGTTTTGCTGCTTCCTTCGCAATATCGATTTCGAAGCCTTCGAATGTCCCGTCTGCATTCTTAAACTCGAAAGGGGGGTTGCTTGGATAAGCACCGATATTAAGCGCGTCGGCAGCAAGCGATGCAGAACTCATCGCAACAGCGCCCGCAAGACTTGTCAGAACCAGAAAACTACGCCGAGAAATCATCATATTTTTATTCCCTCTATGGGTCGTTTCTTTCCGGTAGAAGTTCCTGCTTCCACCTTGCCGACCATTTTGATTATTTGTTCATATGGTATTTTAAGTTTCAACTATAATTGCCTTAGTCTGCGCAACCAAACGGCAGATATCTGGCCCCAGTTCCTCAAAGAGATCCAAAGAACCGTTGAAGGCGATCCATGGCCTCGTTGACGCGTGCAAGTGATTGTGAACCAAAACAGACGCGCAAATGTCCTTCGCCACAGGCTCCGTAAAAGCTCCCCGCTTCCAGTACGACACCCGCTTCCGTCATAATGCGTTCAGCCATATCCTGCGATTTAACTCCCAATGCAGCGATTTTTGGAAACGCGTAAATCGTACCTTGTGGCCAATCGCAGGTGACACCCGACATCTGGTTTAACCTTGATACAACGATGTCGCGCTTCAACTTGTCGTCGCCCACCAGTTCAGCCAATATTTCTTTCGGACCGGAGATTGCGGCCAGAGCGCCCGCCTGAATAAAGGTGTTCACGTGTGTGACGTCGTTTGTGGTGATCTTCAGAATGCCTTCGATCATGTGCGAGGGTGCGGTGAGATACCCAAGTCGCCAGCCGTCCATCGCAAAGCTTTTGGTAAATGCGAACATTGATATCGTTCGTTCCTTCATGCCAGGCAATGAAGCGATCGAAACATGGCGAACACCATCGAACAGAATATCTTCGTAAACCTCATCAGCGACCACCACCAAATCATGGCGGCGAGCAATATCTGCCAAAACCTCCAACTCCTTGAGACTGTAGACCCGTCCCGTGGGGTTACACGGATTGATCAAAACAATCATTTTTGTGCGATCTGTGATCTTTGGTTCGATCAAATCCGCCTTGATCGAAAAGCGGTCATTCGCATCGAGGGGTGCCAGTACAGGTATGGCTCCAGCAAGTTCTATCTTGCCAATATGTTGGGGATAGTATGGCTCCAGCAGGATAACTTCATCTCCTGGGTCCAGCAGCGCCATAAAAGCTGCGAAGGATGCGTGGGTCAACCCGTTGGTTACAACAATGTCGGATGCCGAAACATCCATTCCATTTTTTTCACAAAGACGGGCCGCCAGTGCTTCGCGCAGTTTGGGAATTCCCTGAAGATGTGAGTAGTGGACATCGCCGGCCATCAAGGCATTAACGGTCGCCTGCTTGATATGAAGCGGTGTATCGGCATGGGGACTTCCAAGCTCCATATGGATGAGATCACCGGCGTCCGCACCAAGCCCCGCCGCCCGCGCATACATGCCAAAGGATTTTTTGGAGCTTTCGGTTATGCGTTTGGCAAGGCGGACCATCTAGCTATCTTTCCTGTTATCTCTGTGTCTCAGCCACACGCAAGCGTGTAGAGGAACCGGCTTCCGTTACCATGGTCAGCAGCGCAATCGGCTGTGCAACTACCATCCCATCGTCTTCATTTCATGTTCCAAACCGACCGCATCAACGCGCCATCAAACGGTAAGAGCGATCCAAGATGAATATATCTAAAGATCATTTGATCAAATTAGCAAGCGAAAAATTTCCGCGCTATTTCTGCGCGAGCAGAAATAAGTTCTCTCTCTATAACTTATTGTTTCTATTCTTTTTTTGCGAAGCTTCTCAGCTCGAAACTCACGAATATCGCAGCTAATTCAAATCCTCGAAGTGGCATTCAACACTAATCTTCATCATCATCGATAAGGTGATTACCCACCGAATTCTTGACAAGTTTCATGTCGCTTAACAGCGACGCGATGGTGTCCCGGTCGACCTCCGCCATCAGATCACGCAACCAGCTTTCGTGGACACTCGCCATCTTTGCGAACACCGTCTGCCCCGATTCTGTCAAGCGCGCGACAGTAACGCGCCTGTCGGCACCCGGTGTCTCCCGTCGCACGAGCCCGTCGCTTTCCAGTCGTTCAACTAAACCTGTGATGTTGCCATTCGTCACCATGGCCCGGCGCGAAAGCTCCCCTAGTCGTAAACCATCCGGTTCCCGGTAGAGCTGCGCAAGAATGTCAAACTGAGGCAGCGTAACTCCAAACTCATTGCGTAAACGGCGGCGAATCTCCTGTGAGATTAGTCGAGTTGTTGCCAGCATGCGTAACCAAAGACGCAGCTCTTGCTTTTCGCCTTCATCGACTTCGGTGACTATAAATTCGAGATCCATATTCTACTGCCCCGGTAGATATCGTTGCGCTGCAATTTGCGAGAATTGCGCCAAGCAACGGATATTTCAAGCCTAAATCAACCGCATCACCGCATCCTTGCCATTATTAGGCGACGCATCACACAATAGCCTGCCCCTAGCGCAGGCAAACCGGCGAGAATGCCCTGGCGCAAGCAACTCTATTTTTAGTGGTTCATGATTTTATACTTGAATGCATATATTCGCGTTACTTTGCACGAGGTCTCGTCACCAATCTCGGCGCGTTCAAGCGGCTTTAAATTGCCAGAATACATGGCTTCTTAGCCAAAACCCTTCTTCGACAGAAAGATTGATAGAGGTTTTTACAGGTAAGATACTTGCAAGAGCATATTCCTTGACATAGGCTTTGAACGAACGTCCGAAAGAGACCGGTTCATAAAGGACCGCACAATAATGCCGGCGCCGGCTCAGGACGAAATGGGGATTGCATGAACGATACATCTGCGCTTGCCAGCCTCGCGTTTGGACTATTGTCTGGTGCTGTCAAGGTTGTTGACATCACCGCGCCACTCGGTCCGGATACACCTGTCCTTTACCTTCCTCCCCAATTCGGCAAAAACACGCCAAATGTTAAAGTTCACACTATTAGCCAATATGATCAAGACGGGCCCTTCTGGGCCTGGAACTGGATGGAGCTTGGCGAACATACCGGCACCCATTTCGATGCCCCTTGTCACTGGATTACCGGAAAAGATCATTCTGGCAATACTACCGACACGATCCCGCCGCAGAACTTTGTTGCCCCTGTAAACGTTATCGACCGGTCGGCTCAGGCAACCGCCGACGCCGATTATCTGCTGACGGTTGAGAGCATCAAGGAATGGGAAGCAGAGCACGGTGAAATCGAAGCAGGTTCGTGGGTTCTAATGCGTACGGATTGGTACAAGCGCAATGGGTCGGCTGACACATTTTTGAATGCCGATGAAAACGGCCCTCACTCTCCCGGTCCTACGGTCGATGCAATCGAGTACCTTCTTTCGAAAGGCATAATCGGATGGGGGCAGGAAACAGTAGGTACTGACGCAGGATCCGCTGGCACCATGCACCCTCCGTTTCCCGCGCATAATCTTATGCACAAGGCAAACCGTTACGGTCTGGCAAGCCTGAGTAACCTAGATCAGTTGCCTGCAAAAGGTGCGATCCTGATCGCGGCGCCGTTGAAATTTGTCAATGGCACCGGCTCTCCGGTCCGTGCACTCGCTCTTGTTGCTGAAAGCGACAAGTAGGACACGACCGCCTGGAAAGTATCAGCTTCATTGTGTTGGCTTTTGTAAAGAGCTCCCGCTCCTATCAGATATGTCGAACCAAACTCGCCCCATCTAGTGGGGACACTGAAGAGACGACGACATCCTCGTCGTCTCTTGTACGTTGAAACTGGAAAGAATAATATCCAACGTCACCCGTGAATGAAGGCTCTCACCGCTCTGGTATTTGTTGATGGTCTGAGACCGCAACGCTTGGCTTCATATACCGTTATAACACCGTGAATGGAGCCAAGGCGGGACATGACATTGCCAAACGCAGCTATATCTCCATTGTCGAAGCGGTGGCTCATAAGGATAATGTCGACCTCTGGTATCTGATGGAAAGTTAGGTCGAAAGCTCTTTTCTGATAATTTCAGCACCCGTACTCAATGCACTTAATTTCCCTCGTGCCACTTGCCGAGGTAATGGTGCCATGCCGCAATTGGTGCACGGATATAGTTTGTCTGCATCAACAAACTGAAGTGCCTTTCGCAAAGTGCTCGCAACTTCCTCCGGCGTCTCAACGGTTTGGGCCGCAACATCAATGGCGCCCACCATCACCTTCTTGCCTCGAAGGAGTTCTATCAGATCTATCGGAACATGTGAGTTTTGACATTCCAGAGAGATCAGATCGATATTGGATTTCTGCAGTTTGGGGAAGGATTCCTCATATTGACGCCATTCGGAACCAAGGGTCTTTTTCCAATCAGTATTGGCCTTAATTCCGTATCCATAGCAAATATGAACTGCCGTTTCGCATTTGAGACCCTCGATTGCCCTCTCAAGAGTAGCAACGCCCCAATCATTGACATCATCAAAGAACACGTTGAATGCTGGCTCATCGAATTGGATAATATCTACGCCGGCAACCTCCAGTTCTTTAGCTTCTTCATTGAGTATCTTTGCGAACTCCCAGGCTAGTTTCTCACGGCTCTTATAGTGGGCATCATAAAGCGTATCGATCATCGTCATAGGCCCCGGCAACGCCCATTTGATGGGCTGCTGGGTTTGCTGACGTAGGAACTTCGCATCATCGACAAAAACCGGTTTTGGACGGGACACCGCTCCAACGACCGTCGGTACACTCGCATCATAGCGATTGCGGATTCTGACTGTTTCTCGCTTTTGAAAATCAACACCTTCAAGGTGCTCAATAAATGTTGTGACAAAATGCTGACGCGTCTGTTCGCCGTCACTGACAATATCGATGCCCGCCTGTCTTTGATCGTCCAAGGATAAGCGCAGAGCATCCTGCTTGCCCGCGATCAGTTCCTCATCCTGTAACTTCCAAGGCGACCAAAGTTTTTCAGGTTCTGCAAGCCAGGAAGGCTTTGGTAAACTGCCGGCGGTCGACGTGGGCAATAGTCTTTTCATGATAGGTAACCTTATCTTTTGGCTCATCAAAGCGTGTAATTGGCAGACCATTGCTCAAGGACGGTCTTATAGGGCGTCATGAATTGTTCCTGAGCGAATATGCCCTGCTCAACAGCCAATCGGCTTCGCTCTTCGCGATCATAGACAACACGTGTCAGTGAGTAGTCCTCATGTTCAAGGCTTGGCCGAAAGCAAGCCCCAGCTACCGAATTGGCATTGTAAATCTCGGGCCGATAGATCTTCTGAAAAGTCTCCATCGTACTGATTGTGCCGATAAGCTCAAGATTGGTATAGTCATCAAGGAGGTCGCCAACAAAATAGAAGGCGAATGGCGCAACACTGTTGGGCGGCATGAAGAAGCGGACCCGCAACCCCATTTTTTGAAAATATTGATCAGTCAAAGATAATTCACTTTGACGATACTCTACACCCAGCACCGGATGGTAATTACCAGTCCGGTGATATGTTTTACTGCTGGATGCACTTAAGCAGATCACGGGTGGCTTTCGAAAATGTTCTTCGTAAGCATTCGACTTGAGGAAACATTTGAATAGCTTTCCATGCAGGTCGCCGAAGTCATCTGGAATGCTGAACGTGGAGCGCCCCTTGTTATATTCGGGCAGAACGACGCTAAAGTCGTAATCTCGAACATAAGAAGAGAAGTTGTTTCCAACAATGCCTTCGATCCGTTCGCCAGTCTTTTGATCAACGATATTGGCTTTCAATATCTCTATCAGGGGGAAAGCATCCGAGTTGCCTTCCGCATCAATATTCATCTCGACCGAGATGATTTCGAGTTCAACCCTATAGCGATTGCCATCGGTATTATCCCAATGCGCCAGAGCGTTGAACCGATTATCAATCATTCTCAGCGCGTTACGAAGGTTCTCCTGGCGGTTCCTCCCCCTGGCTAAATTTGCAAAGTTGGTCGTTACACGCGTGTTGGTTGAGGGCAGATAGTTCTCATCAAAACGATGGAAATTTAGATGAAACGTGAAATCGTCACGCCTCGTGATCGGTTGACGATTAACATATGGCTCGCCGCTCGCGGCGACCGGAATTGCGGTTTGAGACATGACTCACCCCAAAAAGTTGGGGGCATGGGTCAGCGAACTCATAGCAATAGGGACCGCTACGCGGCCTTCGCTACGGCACACCGGGACACCCCGCCCGTGGACGTTACTTTGCGAAGGCAGGTCTCCTGGCTCGCGGGTCATTGCTTCTCTCCGTCTTCCCAGGGAGAACCCCAGTGACATTCTGGACATCAGCTTGCCGCTTACAGTTGCGGGGGCAGCGTCGGCTTTCCCAATAGTCTGGGGCACCAACTTCCCTCTTAGCCCCGGCACATCTAAGAGACGACCGGAGAACCTAGGCCAAGTAACTTTCCTGTATCGGACGCAAAATGTCAATAGCACATAAAGAAATGTTTATATCTTTAAGTCGCAAACTGCAGGGCCAAGCTGTTCCTGGCAGAATGCTCATCTGCTTGACCGCTAGTTCCTTTCATTGCTCCTGGAAGGATCGATTACCAGCATTGCCGTGTGGAGATCCGGCCTCTCGATTCTAACATTCGTCGCTAATCTCAGGCCGATTCCGCGAAAAATTGGAAACATCCACCGCTGTCTTCTCCGTACGCCCAAATCGCGATCGTATAAGCGAAGATTATCAACGCTATTTTGACGACGCGCTTATTGTATTTTTGATCTGCATGCTGTTGTGATCGTCACCAACGGTGGGGTTTCGGTCTATTTGGAGGAAGTTTGAATGCGAATGTTTCTGATTACGGGTCTGTTGACCCTTATGGCAACCGGTGGGGGCTTTGCTGCTACGTGTGAGCAAAGCTTTAAGTCAGAGGGAGTTCCGCTCTTAACTCCGACTGTCTATCGCGCGACACAAAGCTTTACTGGTATCAAATCGTCGGATGCCTTGCAGCGTATGGCACAAGCCATCGCAGCCGACGGCTTTTCTGGCATCACGATCAACAAGCAGCTCTCGTCCATTGACGCCTTTCAAGATGGATCTGGATCGGGTCGCATGCAGACCTTGCGCGTGACCGCTCGTAAGCAGGGCAAGGGCATACGCGTTGACGCTATCTTCACACTCAAAGTGGGGCAGACGATGAGCACGTCGGTGGCGCGCAAAGGACTTTGCGGTTTCCTAGCTGCGGCAGCACAATAAGCTAACCGGCTCGATTTTCACTACCGTGCCTTAGAAAGCACGTTGATATCGAGCCCGATCGTCTCTAATTGATGAAGGCAAATCTGGCTCTTCCCGTACACGAAAGGCCGAGAGGCTGGAAACATTCGGATCTCGATATTTTATTGGTACGCTCACTGCGCCTTAGACAGGAATCGCTGTAAGTTCTTGAGGAACCGGCTACTCTCTACCCTGAACGGCATTTTTTGGCGACAACGTGTGGCCTGGTCACCTTTGTCTTCAGGTAGTCAAGAGATGCCACAGCGCCGGAACCAGCATTGCGATGATGAACGTGATAAGTGCGGGTGATCGCCGCGTTTCCAGTAAGGAGTACGGTTGCTTTTGTTCCTTGGTGCGGTGGGAACTTCAGCAACACAGGTCCGGTCTTTCTGCATAGCGACGGTTCTCTCGTAGATCCGATATAGCTTGGACAGTGCCCACAGGCTCTTTCAACTATGCTGGTGCGCCTCTGTCATCATCGCGCCGCCATAAGCACGAAGATGAGAGTGCCTCTATCCGCTCAATAGAAATCTTTGCTCCGTCAGCGGCCCGCGCAGGGAGTTAATCGAAATTGTTGTAACCGTTACTTATTGACAGCCTGTGATGGAAGATATCGAAATGGTTTTTCGAAGAATAACAGCAGGGTAATGGAGGCATCGTTTTTTCAAACCACCCAGCAGAGTGTTGAAAGCAATTGGCTGAACAGACGCAGGGACATTCGAAGCGCCTTCTTTCAACGGCGTATCGGCAGCCATATTCGTGTGGCAATTGTCAGTAGCAGCAATGTCTCTGGCGTAGTTTGTGGCCTAGTATGAAGTGGCTTCTCGGTCTCGCTCCGACCTTAGAGGAGAACACCCTAATGCGGGTACTACTCGTCATAGCAGGCGGAATCCTGCTGCTCTGCGTGTTTTTGCTCCTAGGCAAAATCTCAGGCGGAAAGCTTTTTATTCTAGTTTGGCTTGCTATCGCTCTGTTGAATATGTGGATTGGCGTTACCCGGTCTGACAATACAGTGACGCGAGAATTATCGATTCTTTTCGTCGTCTTTGCGGTGCCTGCGATCCTGTCGGCGATAGCGATATGGCAACTCGTGGAAATCGCCCCCCTGCATTTACCTGATAACCAACAAGGAAGAGCAACCATGTCGATCATTCTCCCACCACCCCTTCAATCTGCTGCCAATGCGATAAATGCAGGCGACGAAGATGCGTTTGTTGCTGCTTTTTCTCCCGTCGGCATCGTCAATGACTGGGGTCGCATCCTCACTGGAGCCGACGGAGTGCGGTCGTGGGCACGTTCAGACGCCATCGGTGCTAATGCCCGAATGACAATTCTCGAAGCGGTTACTACTGAAAATACCACCCATATTGTGTTCGATTGGCAGAGCCGCGTCTTCAATGGCCGCAGCGAAGCTTATGTGACGATCGTGGACGGACTGATCACGGAATTCCGCATCCCTGCAAAATAGAGAAAACCAAGCCTATGGCCGCTGAAACTGTTACCCAGGCCGCACAAGCGGCTCATCATGGCGGCGTTGATCTGTTCGCCGTCGTTGTTCTTCTTGCAGCCGCAGTAGTTGCCGTACCGCTGTTCCGCCGGGCGGGGCTCGGCTCAGTCCTCGGTTACTTGGCAGCTGGTCTTGCAATCGGCCCGTTCGGTCTCGGCTTCTTCCATGATGCACAATCCATCATTCATGTTGCTGAACTGGGCGTTGTGTTGTTCCTGTTCATCATCGGCCTTGAAATGCAACCATCACGCCTATGGGCGATGCGCGGGGAGATTTTCGGCCTCGGCCTATTGCAGGTGGGCGTCGCCATTGCCGCACTTGCATGGGTCGGTATTGCGCTTGGCTATCCGACATCAGCGAGTTTCGTTGCTGGTACTGGATTCGTGCTGACCTCAACAGCCATTGTGATGCAAATGTTGCAAGAGCGCGGCGAGATGGGATTGCCCAAGGCAAGACGCATCATTGCAATCCTTCTACTGGAGGATCTGGCCATCGTGCCGCTGCTCGCGCTAGTGGCGTTTCTCGCGCCGGGAGGGGCCGAGGCGACGGTTGGCGACCGTCTGATGGGTGTTGCTATCGGTCTTGCTGCCATCGCGGCACTCGTATTGGCAGGCCGTTATCTGCTCGATCCGATGTTCCGCCTGCTCGCCCGCTTCGGTGCACGCGAGGTGATGACGGCGGCCGCTCTTCTGGTCGTTCTGGGATCTGCCGTGCTCATGCAGGCGGGGGGGCTCTCCATGGCGATGGGCGCGTTCCTTGCCGGCGTGCTCCTGTCGGAGTCTTCCTTTCGCCATCAGCTCGAGGCCGATGTCGAGCCATTCCGGGGATTACTTCTAGGGCTGTTCTTCCTTGGTGTGGGCATGGCGCTTGACCTCAACATCATCGCAGCGAATTGGGCCGTGATAGCGATTTCGGTTCCCGCTTTCATGATCCTCAAGATGACGGTCATCTATGGGGTTGCCAGATTACTCAAAGCCGATAATCGTGAAGCCATCGAGCGCACGGTTTTGATGGCCCAAGGCGGCGAATTCGCCTTCGTGCTTTATGCGACCGCCACGCAATTTGGCATCCTGACGACCGAGTGGAATGCCAACCTGACGGCGATTATCATCATCTCAATGGTGCTGACGCCATTGATGATTATCCTCCATGATCGGCTGTTACCAAAAACAGCACAGTCGATGGAGGGAGTCGAAGTCGCCAACGAGCTGTCGGGCAACGTTCTGCTCATTGGCTTCGGCCGCTTTGGGCAAATCGTCAGTCAGCCACTATTGGCGCGGGGGCATTCGATTTCAATCATCGAGACGAATACCGAGGCGATCCGGAACGCTGAGGATTTTGGCTTCAAAGTCTATTATGGTGATGGTGCGCGCCTCGACATCCTTCATGCCGCTGGTGCAGAGCATGCGAAGGCGATCGTCATCGCTGTCAACGATGCAAAGGCCGCCAACGTGATCGCTGAGCTTGCCCGACACGAGTTTCCACTCGTGCCAGTTTTGGCACGCTCTGTCGATCGTGAGCATGCCATCGAGTTGCTTCACGCAGGGGTCAACTACCAGGTTCGCGAAACACTCGAATCCGCACTCCTTCTTGGGGAACGAGTGCTGGTTGTTCTTGGTGACGAGCCGGAAATGGCGATGGAACTGATGGCTGATATCCGTAAGCGCGACACCGAGCGTTTAGAGATTGAGATGGTCGGGGGAATTTATGCAGGCCGCGATTTGATCCATGGAAATGTTAGAGGCAAACACAGTAACTCGGAGACTTCATCATGATTGCCATGCCTGAAAAACGAAGCCTCAGGGATCAAGAGCTGCTTTTGGATGTTGTCAGCTTCTGGAAGCAGGCCGGTTCTCAAGGAATATGGTTCGACAAGGACAAGAACTTCGATCGCAGCTTTCGGGAACGTTTTCTCAACCTCCATATGAAAGTTGCCGAACGACAGTATGACAGCTGGATGAAAACACCTGAAGGTGGACTGGCACTCCTAATCCTAACTGACCAGTTCCCACGCAACGCATTTCGTGGCACCGGGCATATGTATGCAACGGATCCGCTTGCTCGTCACTATGCCCGGTTCGCTAAGGCGGCGGGGCACATGGAGCACATTACGGGAGATCTGCGCCTGTTTTTCTGTCTTCCGTTCGCTCATTCGGAGGACATGGCCGACCAGGACATCTCAGTGGCTCTCAACGGCAGCCTGGGAGAACCCTGGCTGTCGCATGCGGAGGGCCACCGGAACATCATACAGCGGTTCGGTCGTTTTCCGCACCGAAACTCCATACTTGGACGAGAGACCACGCCAGATGAAGCGGAATTTCTCACGAGTGGCGGCTTTCAGGGATAGCCCTGCGTCTTCACGCCCTGTGAGCCAGAAAATGCCTAGACCATCCATAACTCCGGTCTGGACACAAGACCGATCGGCGCCGTGGAATGCGGTAGAGGCGGCCGAGACACTCAAGAAATCTCAGGCTACCCGTGAACGACGGCTACCGCTGCCGCATGAGTTGTCTCACGAGCAACGCGTCGAGCCGGTGCGCGGGTTCTGTCAACGGGCATTTGTTGATGCCGGGATGGTGACGGATATTGCGTAGCACGCACCGGGTCGTGAGGGCGATGAACTCAATCATTATGCGCAAATTCTGCTGACGACGCGCGAGATCGGCCCGGAGGGTCTTAACCGGGATTGAAATGCGGGGCATCGTCTGGAAGCCCGGCGGAAGCTTTGGACGCTGGACCTCAATGCAGCGCCGGAGAGCTACGGCCTCGGGGGGGCGCGACCATCGAACGCTGAAGGTTCAGCGCGATGAAGCGTTTAATTTGGCACATGTTGCAGGGACACAGGGTGATGTGCATACAGAATTTGAGCAGATGGTGCGAGGGGGGTGGCCGCACCGGGAACCGTTACCCCAGGTATCTAGCGGGGCTTGGTATCTCAACGAGCGTGGCGACGACGTGGAACCAATAGTCGAGCGGCGGCGGAACAGTCTCGCAGCCCAGAAAATCAAAGAAAGGTCCGCAGAACTGGCGTGTCTCGTGCGTGACGGGCTGGAACATGCCATTGCCCATGTGAAAAATCTGACGGAACGGGTGCGACAAGCTGCAGTTGGCTTTGACCTCAGCGGCTATAGTGAGCGCGCCCGCGATCTGGGGCAAGGCTTCCGGATTGAGGATAGGGCCGATTACAGCAGGAAGCCGAACTCCTGCGCCAGAAGCAGATCGAGCAGGAGCATAAGCGGCTGGTTTATGATCATGGGCTGAGCCTGTAGAGTGAATTCATACCTACTCTGGCAACGCTACCCCCGCCTCCCATCACGAGATTGAATGGCGCGGAAGCGCGGTCAGAGTTGAAATTGCGGCCCATAAGCTGGGATATTTTTCAAATTGTATGCTTGCTATCCTTACTCAGTGTTTAACCGCATTGGGAGAGTAGCTATGCGCGAATTGACAATTGAAGAAATGATGATGGTGTCAGGCGTCGGAAGCTTGGATGCTAAAGATGGTGCCAACTATGGAGGTAATAGTGCTGGGGTGGTCGTACTGGTGCAGCTGCAGGAGGTGTTGCGGGAAATGCAGCAGGCTCCGCTCTTGGCGGGCCTTGGGGAGGCAGAATAGGAGGTGCATTAGGAGCCCTCGCCGGATGGGGAGCAGGCAACTCTATTGAAAACAGCATCAATAATGGGGGAGAGCCAGATTGGGGTAGATTCACTCCTATGGGGGATTATGGCGGCGGATCATTCTCAATTAGCGGCGGTCGCGAGAAAGGGGGCGGAGATAGCGGTGGTCGTGGTAATAAGTAATATTAGGTTTTATTATTATGCAAGCATTAATATATAACTTGCCTTGGTTATTAATGAATTCATTAATAATTCTTTTTTACCCATATGGATTAGAGGTAGATAGAAAGTGGTTATATCTTATTTCATTATTGTCTCCATTTATTTTGTCCATCACATGGGACTTAACATATAAATATTTTATACAATAAATATTAATAAGGAATTTTATGTTCCTTATTAATATAATTATATATCCAAAGTAAAAGCTAACTCGCAAGCCGCTTCCACCAAAGGCGGGTCTCCAACGCATGCTAGCGATCACAATGAGCGCGTAGATCATCGTTGGCGGCGCGCATCGTTTTCAGCATTTTGCGCAGAACAGCTATTCTGGTCGAATTTTGGACATAAATGACTTACCACCGGACAGGAGACTGACCCTCTCACCCTCTGTCTCGACAGATAGCATCGGCCTTTGAATGTCTATGTTGCTCTACAACCACAATCAGCGAAGAGACAAGGAGCAAAGTAAAACCACGCAACCAAATCGGAGGAATTGGTGCTGGTCGAGCGCGTCAGTTCTCCGTCAAAAACTGTTCCGCAACGCTGCGAATACCTTCACTATCCAGCTTGTAGTGCGCATAGAGGTGGGAGGGCGGCGCAATAAGACTATATTCGTCATAGATTCCATGACGTTTGAGTTTCACACCCGCGCCTTCGTCAGCCAGAACTTCGGCAACAGCAGCGCCGAGCCCACCCAGTACGTTGTGTTCCTCCACGGTCATCAGTTTCTTAGAACGCGCCGCAGCAGAGAGGATCGACTCCCGGTCTAACGGTTTGATTGACGCCATGTCGATCACCCCGATAGAGCGACCCATGGCATTCATTACACGGGCAGCCTCAAGCGCGCCGTGAACAGCCATACCGCAAGCAATGATCGTCAGCTCTTCCCCTTGAATGTGTTCATGTGTCTTGCCAAAAGTGAAAGTCATATTCTTGTCGTAAACAACTGGATCCCGACCTCGACCGATCCGGAAATAGATCGGACGATCATGATTGCCCGATGCGCGAATGGCTGCTTCCAACTGGGCACCGTCAGCAGGCGATACAACGGAGAGATCGGCAATCGAACGAGTAATCGCTATATCTTCGGTCGCATGGTGTGACGTCCCGTAGAAGCCAAGTGAGATACCTGTGTGATGGCCGACCAACCGTACGGGCTGAGCGGAATATGCGACATCCATGCGTATCTGCTCGCAGGCGAGCAATGCTATAAATGAGGCAAAAGTCGCCACAAACGGCGTGACACCGCATGTTGCAATGCCAGCTGCCACACTCACCATATTCTGTTCTGAAATACCAAAAGAAATGTATCGATCAGGGTAGACAGATGCGAAGCGGTTTAAGCCATTTGAGTATTGCAGATCGGCAGAACCTGCCACAATGTTATGTCCGGCCTCAACGAGTTCGATAAGACCGTTGGAGAGATGATCGAGACCGGGATTGGCTGCATTCATGAAGGCATATCCAGCAACTGACCTCGAACTGGATTTCACGGATCGTTTGGTTGACGTGATTGAGGAAGGGTTTGATGCTGTCGTGCGAACAGGCGAAATTCGTGATACGAGACTAATGAGCCGTAAGCTTGGAACGTTTAAACATCGGATTGTCGCTTCACCAGAATACCTCAAGCAAAACGGCAAGCCTGTTATACCCGAGGATCTTCTACATCATAGATGTATGCATCATCGCTATGCAAATTCGGGAAAACTGGAACCGTGGCCACTGATAGTAGGTCAAACCGATATCCGAATTACACTACCTGTGACGACTGCCGCCAGCACTCTGGAACCGCTTATTCACCTCGCGGAAGGCGGCTTTGGGATCACATGCTTGCCAAGCTTTGCAGTCGAACAGCAGTTTGCAGAACGCAAGCTGGTTCCGATACTCGATGAATACATAATTGAAACAGGCATCTTCCGTGTTTTATGGCCCACGAACAGATATTTATCACCCAAAATTCGGGGGTTCGTTGACTTCATGGCCAGCAATCTGTTCATGACAACGAAGCAAAGCAGTTAAATCGGAATGCGGGCAAAGACCCAGTCAGTCATAATGCCAGTTCTCCCTAACCAGTGCTTCGTTAATATCAGGTACCGCACCAATTAGCATTTTCGTTTAAGCGTGAGTTGGAATCCCAAAGACATTTTCCACCGCACCCTGTTCTACAGAACACCATGGCGCAAAATGCCAACACGACCTGCCATCTGCCTCACAACTGCTAAATTGTGGCGTATTAGCAGACAAGTAAGATTAAATTCAATCTGCAGCGAGGTCATCAAATCCAGAACCTGGGCCTGAGCCGAGACGTCGAGTGCTGATGTCGGTTCATCGCAAATGATGAAACGTGGACGGCTGGCAAGTGCTCTTGCGATGGCAATGCGTTGTCTTTGTCCGCCGGAAAACTCGTGCGGATAAGTATCAAGCCTTCGTTCGGCATCCGCAATTCGAACCTCCGCAGAAGCCCTATTGCGTGGTTACGTGCAACCGATTGCGAGAGGGAAAAATGGCGGCGTATAGTCTCGATGAGTTGCCGTCCAATTGTATAAGGCGGATTGAGACTAGAAAGAGGGCCCTGGAAAACTGTTCCGATTTTTTTGCCGCGTAAACAACACGTTTCTGCTCAAAACTTCATCAGTGCACCGCAGCAAACATAATGTCTTTCTCAGTGACCGCAAGTGGTGAAAATTCTTCAACAATTCGCCCCTGGCGACAAACCAGAATGCGATCAGAAAGGGCCAAAATTTCTGGCAGATACGATGAGATAACTATAACAGCCAGCCCCTGATCTGCAAGACCTTCGATCAGGCTGTGGATCTCCGCAATAGCTCCCACATCAACGCCCCGTGTCGGCTCATCAAAGATAATGAGTTTGGGCTTCTGCACAAGCGCTTTGCTGATGACAACCTTCTGCTGATTGCCGCCCGAAAGCTCAATAACCTGAGCTTTTGAATCAATACTTCTGATGGCGAGCTTACCTCTCCAAGTATCAGCGAGCACCTTCATTTCCTTGTAGCTCACAACAGGCAGTCGCTCTAAACCAGCAGCCAGAAGTCCCGCATAGAGATTTTCAGCGATTGACATGGTTTCAAAGAAGCCATCGACTTTGCGGTCTTCGGTGACATAAACGATCCCGTCCCGCACGGCATCACGCGGCGTTGTGTAACGCACCGGCTGTCCGCGGTACTCGATGGTTCCGCCACGCAGAAAATTGCGTTTGAAAACTCCGGCAATGATCTTCGCCGTTTCTGTTCTGCCAGAACCAACAAGCCCGAAAATGCCAGTCGTCTGTCCCTCGAATACTGAGAAGGATGTATTGCGAACCATCGCCCCCATAGACACATCTTCTACCGAAAGAATTCGCCGACCAGCAGTGCGAATTGCCCTGCGTAGCTGAGAACCCTCGACAGGTTTGCGACCGATCATTGCCTGAACGATCTTTGCCTGGTTCAGATGGACCGTCTTGTCCGTGATCACTTTCTGACCGTCACGCATGACAGTGATGCGGTCCGAGATGAGCAGTGCTTCCTCCAGGGCGTGGCTGATGAAGACAATAGTCACCCCGCGTTTTTTTAATCGTCTGATAAGCGCGAAGAAATGTTTGCGCTCTTCGGGTGTCAGAGTGGCGGTTGGTTCATCAAAAATGATGATCCTGGCATTCAACCGCACTGCGCGCGCAATCTCTACCATCTGACGTTTTGCAGCACCAAGCGTTGAAACATTGGCCGTGGGATCAACTGTAAAATTTAGCGATTGAAGGAATTGTTGTGCCGCAATAGTAATACCGCGCAAACGATTGAATGCCTTCTCATCACCGAGATAGAGGTTCTGGGCAACAGTCATCGAGGGTACAAGGCTCGTTTCCTGAAACACCATTGCGATACCATTTCGCAAAGCATCGGCAGGGCCTGAAAACTGCACTTCCTTTGCGTCCAGGATAAGCTTGCCCGAACTCGGCTCAACTACACCGGCAATCAATTTGCTCAGCGTCGATTTTCCGGCTCCATTTTCTCCAAGTAGCGCATGCACTTCACCCGAGTGAAGGTCGAAATCAACTGCATTAACGGCCACATTGCCGTGATATGACTTCGTGATCGCTTTGGTTTCCAGCAAAACTGTCATTGTCCATCACCGTCACCGAGCTCGATAATCAAATCAGCTCCCTTCAAGGTTGCAAGCACCGACGAGCCCACATTCAGTATCGATGTCAATCCGTGGCGGGTTCCATCAGAACGGCTATGAAAACTTTGCTCCGGCAGGTATTGGCTATCGAGCAGAACTGCCAGACCGTATGAACGCGATGGCGCCCAAGGCTTGTGTACGCCCATCGTGCGAACCGATCCGCATTGCAATGGCGCAAGAAAGTCGGAGCCAGTTGATAGGGCGGGAGCAATCCAATATTCGCGCTCAATCGTTGCAAGCATATCGCGACGGAAGGCTTTCTCCTGCAATACGAACTCGATCAGACGATTTCGAGGTGCAAAGACAGATAGCCAGAAACCACCATTTTGAGCAGGCGACAGTTTCCCCGGGTAACCCGGAATTCTGGTCAGAACCGGAACCAATCCCGTTCTGGCGTCGATGCGAATAATGCGGTGTGCAAAAGCCTCACTGACATGGATCGAGCCATCACGGTGAGCCTGAACGCCCGATGGCCATGCAAGCTTGTCTGCCAGAAGACAGGCTTTTCCAGAGACAATATCAAGTGTCCACACAGATCCGCTCGCCTGTTTGTTCATGAGAGCCACAGCCCAGTCAGACGGCGCATATGTGGCAGAGCCCACTGTTACGGCGATGGTTGTCGCGTTAATCACCGATACAGCAGTTGGACAGCAAAGACTGGTTGATCCGAGTCGGTCGAAGGTCTTGCCGTCATGGACACCACCATGGACGAGAAGCTTGCCGCTATCAAGCGCAACAATGAGCGCGTCATCGGAAAGCGCCGCCAGCGCGGAGATTTCGGCGTCGTAACTAGCGATCTTCTGCACTGTGTCGCCAGTAATTTTGAACACCGAAGCACCGGATGAAAATACAGGCTCTCCCGACCAGAGAACGAGATTATCCGGCTCTTTATGCGAATGGACCACAGGGGCATCATCCAGCGCACTATTTGGTTTGTATGCACCGTCATAGGGAGGAATCGTAATTGCCTTGCCACGGAAGGGATCAAGAAGGCGGTCAATGAAACTCATTTTGCACCGCCCCAATAAGAGTTCCAGCCTGTCCAGTCAGGATCAGCCCCGTCAATCCGGATACGACCAATCCGGTTGTTGAGAATACCGCCAATATAGAGAAAGCCTTTGTGCTCACGCATGGATGTCACCATTGGGTGGCTTGCACCGCCAATATCGCCAAGGGTTGCAACAACAGCGCCAGTTTCATCAAATTTCACAACACCACCCGTGTTGATATTGGGAAACAGCCAATCATCCTGCGGAAGACGCCGGGTCATGCGTTTGCGCATCGCGGGATTGCGCAACGCAAGATCGAAACTTGGTGTGCGCATACCCAGCCACGCCATCCAGTAAGTGCCATCGGAAGCACGATTGATATTATCCGGATAGCCCGGCATGTCGCGGATAACTGTTTCGAGGGTGCCCGCCTTTGGTCCCGCAATCCAGTAGCGATGAACCGAGCACGCCCACGATTCCGCCAGGAATAGCGACTCGCCGTCATGGGCTATGCAAACGCCATTGGCATAGCGGAGGTTTTTAAGGACTGTCCGTGTTTTGCCGGTCTTTGGGTCAAAAACCAACAAACGTCCGGTGGGTCGGCTCTCAATTGAATCCAGAGCCCAGTCGTGCGCATCATACCGCGTCGTTGAATCCGTAAACCAGACCCGACCATGACGATCTATGTCGCAATCATTCGGATCACGCAGTCGCGCATCGTCAATAACGGAAAAAAGAGAGCGGCCAGTCTCCGTTGATAATTCGCTGACCACCCCATCCTGTGCAACAGAGTACAAACCCATAGCACCCACGCACGACTTTATCGATCCGTCACGGTCGATGGCCAACCCCAGCGGAAAGCCGCCAATATGAGCAAATATCTCTGATCGCTTATAATCAGGTGCAAAATAACGCACGATTTCACCATGACGGGTGCCCGCATAAAGATTATCGTCCCGATCCAGAACTACATCTTCCGGACCCTCGACTTCACCAATACCGATCGCTTCAGCACTCGCCAGTGAATTGTTAAGCGCGTATGGCGTGCCCGATCCGGGAATCGCCGACACGGCCGATTGCATCCGATGGTGCACAGGTGCGACATAAACTTCAGACACGACCTTGTGGCGGTTCTTGAGCCATCGAACGTCGAAAACGATCGCAAGAGCCAGCAACAATCCCAGTATCATCTGATTGGTACCCGTTCCCGCCCCGATGCGTATTAATCCGTTGTTGATGAGCAGAACGGCAACAGCACCCATAAAGCCCTTTGCAATGGAACCACGTCCACCACCAAGACTGTTTCCGCCCACAACAGCAGCTGTCAATGCCAGCAATTCCAACCCAAGCCCCGTTCCTGGCCCAGCTCCAGACAGCCTTGCAGCAAACAGATAACCGGCTATGCCACACGCACCTCCGCAAACAACATAGGTCAGGAAAACTGTACGCCGCACTGGAATGCCGATATTGAATGCAGAACGTCGAGCGCCACCAACTGCACTGATGTGCCAGCCAATGCGCGATCGAGTAATGATCAGATGTGTGAACGCCGTAAAAAGCAGAGCGATCAGCGCACTCACAGGAAGGCCCCACAGGGTACCCATACCCATCCAGTCAAAGCTATCAGAATAGACTGCGGAGCTTTGGATCTGTTTACCGTAGTGAATGATCAGAATATCATAAATAGAACGACCGATGATGAGCGTAACAAGGGTTGTGAGAAATGCGCGCAGACGCAGATAACCAATGAGAAAACCATTGAACGCACCAAACAATGCCCCCACTCCGATCGCGGCGATAAAAGCAAGCCAGACAGGCCCCTCCCCAATGTAGATGATGGCGAGTGCGGCAAAAGCTGCTAGAGCGAAAATAGACCCTACCGACAGATCGATCCCGCCTCCGATGATAACCACCGTTAGACCGATAACGACAATCAGAAACTCTCCCAGTTGCCGTGATGTATCAAGGAGACTGCCCGCGGTAAAGAAGCCTGGAACAAGCACACCGAAAATTCCAACCACCGCGATAAGAAAAACAAACGGAACCAGATTATCGGCCCAGTTCTTAACGAGAATTTCTCCGGCGAGATGGTCCGGTATCCTGTTATAGCGAAACCGCGCTAGCGCTTCTCTCATTTTCATTCGATGTTTCCGGCTTTCCGAAAGGCAATGTCTGTCATCTACTCCCCGCTATTGGAGCCGGGATGCATACGCAAAAATAGGAAAGCACAACGCAAGAAAGGCTGTGCTCTCCATCGTTGTAACTTTACGTCTTCGCCGCTTCGATTGCCTTTTGGCTCCAGCAGACGCCAGGCGTCAGATCACCTTTCGTGCGGGCTCGTTCGAGTGTGTAGAGGTATCTCGCTTTATCACCGGGCTTTTCATTGCCCTGTAGCAGAAGCTTTATCGCGGTTACAACATCGTGCGACTGACGAACCAGCTCGCTGGTTACAATAGCACCGAATGTACCATCTTCCAGCAGGTTGCAGTCGATTTGTTCGCCGCCACCGGTGGTCACAAGAAACACTTTGTCTTTTAGACCTGCATCACGAATGGCAGCAGCAGTTCCCTGCGCGGTAGCGTCCCAAAAATCGATAATGCCGCAAACGTCAGGATTTTGCTGTAGCAGGGTGGTGGCTGCATTGCGAGCGGTGGTCGGATCCCAGTTGGAATCTGGCTGACCAACGATCTTAAATTCAGGGTTCTTTTCAAGGACGGCCTGCACACCTGCCCATTGATCGAGGCTCGATGCATTAACCTGATCCCCCTGTATAACGCCGATCTTCTTGCTGGAATTTGGTCCACAACCTTTAATAACGGCTTCTGCTTCAAGTTCTCCAAGCTTCTTCCAGTCTGAACCAGCAAAAACGTCAGACGCAAAGTTCGATGGGTTATCCAGTTGAATTACAAAAATGCCTGCATTCTGTGCCCGTTTATAAAGGCGGCTGTAGGAGTTGATGTCAGGTGATTGTACGATCAACACATCTGGTTTGTTCGCTGAAGAAATCAGATCTGTAATTGCCTGCGCGCCAGCATCCACGCTCCAGTTCGGATCGCGTGTCTCCCAGATACCACCGAACGCTTTGACTTCTTCACCAATAAAGTAATTCCACCCCTGAGCAAGATCAAAGCCCATTGTCATTGGTACAAGCACAACGCGCTTGCCTTTAAGCGCATTCTCATAAGCAACAGGTCCGGCATTGTCCGCATCCTGCGCGGAGCTTGCGAGAGCTCCCACAGCCAACACCATGGTCGCGGACAGAGCAGCAAGTAAACCACGCTTCCATAATTTCATTTTCCAACCCTCTCTTCGATGGACCGCCAAGCGCGCCCCAAGTTATAAATGTCAGATGTCGCCTTGCTGGCTGGTCTGTTCATCGCGTGGGTTGAGACGCCCATCGAGAATGATTGCAGCCAGCAAAATTGTTGCTTTGATCAAATTCTGATAGATATTGGGGAGGTCGAGGATGGTCATGCCGTTGAGAAGAATGCCAATCAACAGAGCACCGACCAGAACGTTGCGCATCCCGCCTTTCCCGCCCGACAGGCCAATGCCGCCAATCACCACGACCAAAATGACATCATAGAGCAGCGTTGAATTCACGATGCGAGTATTCATGCTTTGGAGGCTGACAGCTGTGGCAACTCCTGCCACCCACGCCAGTAGAGCACTAATGACGTATTTCAGAAGAGTGAGCGGACGCACGCCAATGCCCATGGTTCGCGCAGCGTGATAGTTATCACCCATGAGGTAGAGGAACCGTCCCGGTTTTGTATATCGGAGAAAAAGCCAACCTGTGATCAGCAGACCAAGAAAAAGCAGCACATCAAGCGGAAGCCCCACCAGCCGAGCCTGTCCAAGTGAGAGAAGCATCAACGCATCCTGCGGTATGGCAATCACATCTTGCGTCAATATCTGTGAACGAACGAAACCAAAGCCAAATGCGCTTGTGGCGAGCGTCGCAAAAAGCGCCGGGACACTAGCATAGGCAACCAGAAACCCATTGACCAAACCGATAGCTACTACGACCAGAAACACTATCGAACTTGCGGCTAGCAGACTCCAACCATAATGTAACAATTCAAGTTGAAGTGCCGTCGCTATCACCATCACAGCAACCATGGATAAATCGATACCACGACCGATAACCACCAGCCCCATGCCAATAGCGAGAATGCCCAGCACTGAAATACTGCGTATAATTGCTATAAGATTTCCCGTTGTCCTGAAACCTTCAAGGCTCAAGGCAAAGCCAGCAAACAATGCTACAGCCAGGATCAGAACAATTTTTTCCTGACTAACAGATTTTGAAATGCCCGATGACCACGACAATCGTGCGACCTTTCACATGCTGAAACAGTTGTTTCAGACCGTTAGTCGGCGCCCAGTTGGACTTCAACTATCGCGGTAATTGAAACTCTTTCTGGATCATCAATAGCGGGTCGAGGTCGATGCTTGCAGGCAGCTTTTTCTATCTTAATGCCAAAACGAGAACAATTTTTCGCCAAACAGCATCGCGAAGGAAACAGGTCGTAAACCATGTCTTCGGCCAAAGAACCAACGCTGGGATTATCCGTTTCAGCTAGTCACATCAAATTCTGGATCAACAGGAATAGACAAGGCTGTGACAATCCGATTGGTCTCCGATGCCATTCCTATAACGGCAAGGAGATCACCATACTGCGCGTCTGTCATTCCCTTGGCGCGCGCAGCAGCAGTGTGGGAATGAATGCAGTAATTACAACCACTTGCAACAGACACAGCAACATAGATCAGTTCTTTTGTGAGGGGATCCAGCGCTGACGGCGCAACCATTACTTCTTTCAAACTTTGCCACGTCCGTTCGAGGGTGAGAGGATCGTTCGCCAGACCCCGCCAGAAGTTATTTACGAAGTCTGATCCCCGAACTGCCCTTATATCGTCGAATACCGCTTTAACACGCGGTGATTTCTCCGCATCACTGTCAGTCCAGAGCTTCACCGTCGTCATCTTCTTCACCTTAAATTTCTGCAATCACCGTTAGCGGTTATCGCAAACCAACCACATCAGCCAAAACCGGAATCTAGCTCCATGCACAGAATGTTTGAATCGATCAGATATTGCCTGCTATTTTGAAGCGCAGCGCATCATTGATAAAGCTCTTTTCGCCTGGCTCACTCTCATTTGAACCAAACGGTAGCTGTGCCCGCAATCTCCAATTTTGCGGAATATCCCATTGCTGAGCAACAAGACTGTCGATCACAGGATTATAGTGTTGCAGACTTGCCCCAATCCCGACAGTCGCTAAAGCAGTCCAAACTGAAAACTGCGCCATTCCCGATGATTGCTCAGAAAACTCAGGGAATTTGTCCGCGTAGAGCTGATAGGTCTCCTGCAGCTCACGAACAATTTGCTGATCTTCGTAGAAAAGCACCGTTCCCGCTCCAGATGCAAATCTCTTTATCTTCGCCTCAGTTGGTTGAAAAGCATCTGCAGGCACGAGTGGTCGCAACGCCTCTTTCACGATATCCCAAAATTGAACGCTCTCAACCCCATAAAGAATGACAACCCGAGAACTTTGAGAATTAAAGGTACTGGGCGCCTGGCGAACAGCTTCTTGAATTATGCTGGTGATCTCGGCTTGAGACAGCTTTACGTTCCTACCAATGTTGTATTGGCTTCGACGACGGCGAAGATGAGCGATAAAGTCATGGACCATAACAGTTCTCTTTGCAGGTAAACAGGATTTGGTTTCAGATAAACGCTGAACGGGTAGTCGGAGGTGAATAAAACTGACAGGTTGACCCGCCCCGGGCAAAGTAGCGATGTAATGATTTACGGCACGACTGTGGAATTTTTTTCCAAATTACGCACTCCCAGCGCTTATCTTATTATACCAACGCGCTCAAAGTGGAAAGGACGCATAATTGGTGCTCGCCCTTAACTCAATTGATTCAGACTCAAATGCGACGCCAAGATTTTCAGCAAGGGCTCTTATAGAACCCCTACCTTGTCGAGCCCACCTGAGAACCGTTCCGAAAGGTATTACATACTTGCACTAATCAAACCAAAAGTGATTTCAATGCACGATTGGGTACTCTTATCTAGTATTCACGCAGGAGCGTTATCAGGCTAGGTTTTCTTTGCGTTTTGCATAGCAGGCGTGTGAATTGGAATTCTGATCATTCCCTGCCTCCTGAAACCGGCATAAATAGGGGAACAGGCTCGCGGATCGGCGACATTTCATTGAGGTCTAGCGCGCGTTGGATCCTGATTTTCCAAGGTGTTTCAACACTTATTTCGTTGACCGCAGCTTTGTCGAAAAAGAAGTCCGCGGTCGCTCGTTGTTTGACCGATTCCCCACCCAATGGAAGAACATCAGTTGCATTGCGCTCTACAAAATCCATATCGTGGCAAACCAGAATGACCGCGCCTCCAGACTGTCTCTCTTCTGAAATGATTTGCTCAAGCCGTTCCGTCCATGCTCTATCCAGTCCGCGTTGAGGCTCATCAAGAAGGAGAATATCGGGATTGTTGGCCAATACACATGCAAGCGTCAGAAAACGACGACTTGCATAATCAAGATCGAGTGGATGATAGCTGGCAAATGACGAAAGCCCGGTCCGGTCAAGCGCGGCAGCTACTTTTTCCTCAACCCGTTGTTTTTTGAACCCAAGTTGTTTTGGACCAAAAGCAACCTCCTCTTCGACTGTCGAGGCAAAAAGCTGCTGTTCGGGACTTTGAAAGACTGTGCCGATGTGACGGGCAATCTCATGTATCTTTAGCTCGGACAGATTTTTTCCGTTAAGCTCAACATGACCACGGATTGGTTTCAGAAGGCCGTTCAGTAGCCTTAAAAGTGTACTTTTTCCTGCGCCGTTTCTCCCGATAATAGCTAGCACGTCAGTGGATGACAGCGTGGCGCTAAGATCATGGAAAAGCGAGGGCGAGGATGGATAAGCAAATGAAAGATGTTCAATTTTTAACATCACTGAGACTTTCAATGAAAGCATCGAACTGAACAGATGCAAGCGGGAGCGTCTTTGTACTGGCCAGTTGATGATCCTGTCCCAGAAATGAAACAATAGCTTTCGTAACTGAGGGTAAGCCAAGGCGTTCCACAAGTCGCGGGTTAAACAAAACCTCTCGTGCATTGCCGTCGGCGACGAGGCGAGAATTGTCTAAAAAGATAATGCGCTCGGCAAGGGTCGCTGCAAGACCTGGGTTGGTTTCGAGCAATATGATTGTGAGATCAGTCGACAGGCTGTCTAGAACGCCGAGCATGGCATCGCGAGATTGAGGATCGAGATTTGTGAATGGTTCGTCCAGCACAAGGACTTGCGGCTTCAGGGCCAGTGAAGCCGCGATCACAAGGCGTTGTTGTTCTCCGCCCGAAAGACTAAAGGGGTTTCGCTCCAACAAGTGGCAGAGATTGGTGGCATTGAGTGCGAAGTCAACGCGTTTGTGGATCTCGCTTGAAGGGAGGCCCAGATTCTCAGGTCCGAAAGCTATTTCCTCTTCGACGGTGAAAGCGCGACCTGAAAGATGCTGGACAGGAATTTGCCCTACAAGTTGGATAGAAGAAGCGTGTTCAGCGTTCACAAGATCCTTCCATGGACGTCCCTCAAAAAGTATACTTCCAGACATCGTTGCATTGACATGCCATCCAGCGATGAGCCTGCCAAGCGTCGATTTCCCTGAGCCGTTGGCTCCGACAATCGCAAGACGCTCGGACTTTTCAACCCCGAAACTTAAATTGTTCAGAATGGATTTGTCACCATACGACAAACTTAGATTTGAAACGTCAATCAACGCCATAACGCATAACCAACTTGTAGGATCGATATCAGATAAAGCGCACGGCGGTATTGTTTTTCAACTGCGCTGTCTTTGAGTGGGTGAAGGGTCGTTCTGTAAGGCAATGCACGAAATCCGCGTGCGTTTAATACATCAGCGCGTTCATGGGCATCAGAGAGGGCCGACGTAACAAGAGGCACCACCAGCATCGACAATGCATTAAAACGGGCTTTCATGCTGCCTTCCGTATTCAATCCTCTTGAACGCTGGGCATCCTGAATGGCCTTTGCGCGCGCACCGAATTCATCCAGAAGCAGCAGCGGAGAGGCAACTAAATATGAAACGCCAGGGGGCAATCGTGCCCCATCGAAAGACCGCAGTAATGTCGATGGATGTGTTGATGACACAAAGAGCAGTGAGGCGGCTAGCATAAGGGAAATTCGTCCAGAGAGAAGCGCTGCATGTGCCACTCCTTCTGGACTGTATCTCAAGTATCCGATTGAAACGAAATCACTTTGCGGAAGAAGCACGCCATGAAAAATGAAGACTGCGAGAACGAATGGCAGCGATAACAGAACAAAGCGCTTAAGCACCTTTTCCTGCATGCCGAATGGTATAGAAAGTGCTGCCAGAACGAAGGTCAATATCCAGAGCGCTAGCCAATTTATTATAAATGACAAGGTGATTATCCAAACAAGAAGGGCTAGTTTGGTCAAAGGATTTGCCCGGTGGAGAATGCTTCCTCCCGGGCTGAAAATAAAGGACCTGTGAGAACTCATGCAGTGCGGCTATATTTCAAATAGGCATAGCCGGATGACAGGCGCTCCGGAAGCTTGCTGATAATTGCCCAGACCAATAAAGCGCTTATGATCTTATCTGCGATATTTGTTGTAAACACCGTAAATGCCACAGAGCTAAACAAGGTCTGTCCGACATTCGCCAGATACGCGATGAAGAAGTCTGCGCCCGAGCCTGTTACGCCACCAAACAAGTATATACGGATTGGAACAGCAACAACTGTAAGTGCAGCTGCAATCACGACGCCTGACAGCACGGCCTGCCAGAATTTTCTGAACCATCCCGCGCGAGCCAGTAAGCCCGCAACGATGCCAATGACGAGAGCGACAGGGGCAAAAGCAGCGGCAACGGGAGCGAAAATAAGTCCGATTATTAAGTTTGTTAGAAGTCCTGTCAGGCCACCAGCGATGGGTCCTGCCAGCACTGCCACGAGAAGCGTACCGATTGAGTCAAGAAAGATTGGCAGCCGCAAGATATCATTGAGCTGTCCGCCGACAATGTTGATCACAATTGCCACGGCGATCAGCGCCAATACCCGTGTATCGAATTGAGTTCTTGCTATCGCAGTCATTGATCTACCCCCTGTTAATTTTGATTATTCAGACAAGTGTCTCGGTTCGACGATCAGCTCTTCCCACCCGGACTTGGCACATAATTCGCGGCGGAAACTCAAGTCTTCCAGTTCAGCAAGGATGATTTCGGCCGTGGTGTAAACCGCCGAGCCAACACCAAAATGCGCGCCTATTGTTTTTCCGGTTCTATCTGAAAGCGAAATATGCAGATGTTCGCCTTTATCATCGATCGTTCCGACGAGGGATACGATCTCAAAATGCCCGGACACCTCGGCCCATACTCCTGTATTCGCATAACGCAACAGGGCTGTGTTGAGACTGCCAACGACAGATACAATGGATACGGCTTTCAAGCCTTTTTTGTCGACGAAAGCGCGTAGCTCTTTAACAACATCATCACCCGGCTCAAGCCTGATGGCATAAAAGCGGACCTGGCTGGGCCGCGCATTTTCAAATTTTGTCATATTCAACCTCAAAACCCAAAAGGCGGAGCGAGAGTTGAGTTGACACAAAAATCCACACAATCGGTAGGCAGATTATACTAAAGTTCGCGCTTACAGAGGAAAGTTCAATTCTAAGCTGCGATCATACAATCCATGTCAAATAGACGCGTTTAGCCTTCAAGCGTTCTTCGGCGTGCATATCGCTGGCATGAGGATTTATTCCAGTGGAACGTCGGATGGCTAGACGTGTCCTAATGAGGAGTTCACAAGGCAAGCTGGAACAAAATGCCTTTAAGAACACGACATTTAGAATTAGAAATCTATCAAAATAGTAGACTATTTATAACTTGATGGGGATCGAACCTCAGCAATCGAGTTTGGAATAGCCGTGGCAGACGAGAAGACACTCATTATAGGGGCCGGCATACTTGGCCTCTCAGTCGCAGACGCACTATCCCGTAAGGGACACAAGATCCAGGTGTTAGATAAAGATGGCGCGCAAATAGCGGCGTCTAATAGAAGTTTCTCGTGGTTGAACTCATTTGGCATCACAACCCCGTCATACCGAAAACTTCGTCTTAAAAGCATGGCGCTGTACAGAGATAGATTGCCTCCAATTAAAAGATGGTTTGCCTTTCCTGGCTCGATAAATTTGATAGCTGAAGCAGCTCGTACCCAAAAGCTTCTTTCATACCATACCGAAGATGATTACGCTGTCGAACGATTGGGCATCGATCAAGTTTCTGCGCTAGAACCTCACTTAAACCGCGATATCTTTAGACGTTACGATATTATTGGTGCGCGTAATGACGGATGGGTGGACCTCAAACCATTTCTAGACTTGTTGCGAAGTCAGATAATTCAACGAGGCGGTCGGATTGATACGGTCGAAGGAGGAAACCTTGTCTTCAACGGAGATAGTGTATCCGGATATGTAACGACTGCGGGAAAGCATTTTTTCGCCGACAACGTTGTTGTCGCTGCAGGCGCAGATACCCCGCTTGTGCTCCAAGCAGTGAAATATGAAATCCCGGCGAGAAGTAATATCGGCCTTATAGTGAAGGTAAGGTCAGAAACCACGATTGGGTTGCGCCACGTGCTGCGAACGCCGGAGTTGTCGTTACGTCCCATGGAAGGTGGTGGGCTTGTGCTTCACTCAGAAGCTTCTGATGGTCAGATACAGAGTGGAGATGCCAACGGCCCTGTCGAGCCAGGAATAATAGAATCTTTGATTTCGAAAGCTTCCTCGCTATTCGTGGGTTCGCCCAGACTTGTATTTGAATCAATGGGTATAGGGCCACGGCCCATCCCTGGCGACGGGCTCTCGGTTTTTGGTGCCATCCCAAATATTGGCGGCCTTTACACGGCCTTTTCACACAGTGCCGCAACCTTAGGACCGGTAATCGGCGAACTCCTTGCTGATGAGATTGCTGATGGCCACATAACCTCGCTTTCGGTGGATTTTAGACCCGATCGCTTTTCTAACGTTCTTAAGACCCAGGCTGAAATAGAGGAACAAGCGTAATGAGCGATGCCGTTGCAGACTTTGTAATTATCGGAGCGGGAATATTCGGTGCGTCGTTAGCCTACCACCTGGCTGCCGCTTCGAGATCGGTTCACCTCATTGAACGACACTCGGTAGCGTCCGGTGCATCAGGCGGTCCGGGTCATCGCGGTGTACGAGCCAATAACAGAGATCTAAGAGAGCTACCGCTCGCAGCTCGTGCCGTGAAACTCTGGCCCGAATGGTCCGAAAAATTTGGTCAGGACAGTGGATACGAAAGAGTGGGTGGATTGAGTGTCGGAGAACAGGAGTCCGTTTCCGGGAAAGCTGGAAAGGTCACACTCAAAGCACGTGCCGCCGTGCAAAACGCCTTTGGGATAAGGACAGAAATTCTAGACGCGGAGGCTGTAAAAGCCTTGTTGCCGCAAATATCGGATAAAGTTCGCTACGCGCTCTTTAATCCCGATGATGGTATAGCGGACCACACGGTGACAACACGTGCTTTTTCTCAGGCAGCAGTCGCGCTGGGAGCAGTTCTTGAAGAAGGACAGAACGTCGTTAAAGTGTTTACCGACAGAGAGAGGTGCGGCGTGGTTCAGCTGCACGACGGACGAGAACTCAAAGCGCGTCAGGCGGTAATTCTTGCTGCCAATACGCAGGTTCCCAAGTTGTTAGCGGAAGCTTTTGAAATCGAGTTGCCAATCTGGCCCTTCAATCCACAAGTCGCTCAGATCAAAGTCGGCGCAGAAGTAAAGATCGATCAACTCGTAAATCATCAACATCGCACATTATCTATAAAAAGGGCCGATCGCGATCACCTCACTGTAACGGGCGGAGCGGTCGGACATTGGGACGAGGACACTGAGACCGGTGTACCTGATCTTTCAGTTTTATCTGCAAGTTTGCAGACCCTGGCTGCTGTCTTCCCGACGGCTGCTGTGGGGGCACAGGTGACCCATCTAGAAGCGGGCCGAGCCGATAGCAGCTCCGCAGATCAAATCCCGATTATAGACCAGGTTCCCGGGGAGCCCATTTTTTATGCGACCGGTTGGAGTGGCCACGGGTTTGCAATTTCTCCTGCTGTCTCCGAAGCCGTGGCAGAATGGCTAATAAAAGGCACAAAACCCTCTGTTCTAAATCCATTCTCGGAAGCGCGCTTCCGTCCCCAATCAATCGCCTAACCGGGACCGCATTCAATGAAATCATTCTTCCGCCAAAGCCTCCTGGGAGGCATTAGCACAACTCTGCTTTTAGCAATTTCAGGCAATTATGCAGCTGCCGAACCACGACGAGGAGGCGAGGTTGTCTATCTACAAAGCTCCTTTCCACCATGTCTGGACGTCTCACAAAGCGCGCGGGCGCAAAACGCGACACGCCAAGCGCTTGATACATTGCTTGATCAGGACAAGAATACTGGTGAAGTCCTCCCATGGCTTGCTACAGATTGGGGCTATGAAGACGCGGGAAGAAAACTTCTTTTAACCCTCAGGAAAGACGTTACCTTTTCTAACGGAGAGAGGTTTGATGCAGTCGCTGTAAAGGCGAATCTTGATAAGCTTTGGGAGCTTGCGCAAGCCGGGCAGGCGAGCCAAGCGCTTAGCTATCTATCCGGTTATGAGGGAGCTGATGTCCTAGCAGACGACAAAATTGCTATTCATTTTAAGGAGGCAAAAGCAGGTTTCTTGCAAGCCTTGACCGAGAAGACGCTCGCGCCACTTGCCCCTGAGACATTATCCAGAACACCAGAAGAACGCTGTGCAGGTGCACTTATCGGCACCGGACCCTTCGTCATCTCGAATGTTATCAAGAACGACCGCATCGAACTCAGCCGACGAGATGACTACAACTGGTCATCCAGCAACGCTCTTCACAACGGTCCAGCATATCTTAATCGCATCAGCATACGTACAGTTTCAGAAGGAAGCGTGCGGGTTGGAGCATTATTGAGCGGTCAAGCGCAGATCATTGATGAACCGCCGACGGACGACCTTGATCGTATTAAAGCTCAAGGCGCAAAAATTGTTGCGCGGACTGCGGGCGGTGTTGGCATCACGCTTTACCCGAATATTGCGCATTCAGTCCTATCTGATGAAGCTGTTCGTCGAGCATTCCAAAAGGGAATCGACCGCAAAGAAATCGTTGAGGCACTATACTCTGAGTATGACACGCCTTCGACTAGCATACTGTCATCGACCGTTCCTGGACAAGTCGACCTGGGGTCGTTGTTAAAGTACGATCCTGAAGAAGCTTCATCAATCCTCGAAAACGCCGGATGGGTGAGAGGCGTAGATGGCGTGCGGGCTAAAGACGGCAATCGTCTTGCAATCGAGGTTCTTTGGAGTTTTCCAGGCTACACTTCGACGCTAGAACTTGCACGAGAACAGTTAAAGCCAATTGGTATCGAACTTGTCCTTAATCAACGCCCTGACAGCGAGATTGGCGGTCTCACACGAGAAGGCAAATATCAGCTGCGCTTGAGCGATTTGACACGCCCTGATCCAGATGTCCTGAATTCGGTTTTTGGGGGAACCAAGAATTCAGCCAATTTTGTTCCTGTACCCGAAATCAACGAACTTTTGAGCGCACAAAGCAAAATCCTGGACTTTGAGAAAAGAGCAGAAAGCGTTCGAAAAGTTCAGCAACTCATTCTTGAGAAAGGTTACGCCTTTCCGATTAAGGAGAGCGTTACTATCCTCGCCACATCGCCGAAAATATCTGACGCTTGGCTTTCCACGCCACGATGGCCCGTCCTTTACGATACTTGGCTCGCGGAATAAGGGGCGCCTATGCAGATCTACATCGTGAGACGAATAATACAGGCCATCTTCGTATTATGGGCTGCGTTCTCGATTACATTCGCGATCCTGTACCTGCTGCCGGGTGATCCAGTTGCGATAATGTTAGATCAACGCGGCGAAGGCCAACTCGCTGATGAAGCCCTCATAGAAACAGTCCGTGAACGATATGGTCTCGACCGCCCCATCGTTTGGCAATATGTCGAGATGCTTGCAAAAGCTGTTAAGGGAGACTTCGGCCTTTCCATCGAAAGCGGCCAACCGGTATTCAAAACGATATTAACTGCTCTACCAGAAACACTGAAACTTGCAGGCAGCGCGCTGGTCCTTGCCATTTTGGCTGGTGGAATTTTGGCGATCTGGGCCACATATAGTCAATCGCGCTTTGTTACAAGTGTCCTGTTATCACTTCCACCCCTGGGCGTAAGTATTCCTGGGTTTTGGATTGGTTTGTCGCTCATGCAGCTCTTCTCGTTCCAATTCCTCTTGTTTCCAGCCATGGGTAACGACGGTCTGCAATCGCTAGTTTTACCAGCCCTGACGTTAGCGCTGCCTACAGCAGCGGGGTTTGCTCAAGTGTTTGCGCATAGTCTCAAAGACGCATTATCCCAGCCCTATATCGATACTGCCGTGGCAAAAGGCGCCTCGCGCATCCGTGTCCATCTTTCCCATGCGCTCCGGAATGCAACTTTGCCAGCATTAACTCTCATTGGTATCAGTGCAGGTGGCCTCTTGGGAGGTTCTGTCGTTACTGAGGCTGTTTATTCCCGCACCGGGATAGGAAGGCTGACAGAAATAGCAGTACACGCGCGGGATATTCCCATGGTCCAGGGTCTCGTTCTTTTATCGACGGCAATTTTTGTGCTCATCAATCTCGTCATCGATCTTCTTTATCCACTCTTCGATCCTCGGATCGTAGAGCATAGCGCTACGAGTAGTCGCCGTGAGGTTAATGTCAAATGAGCCTTCACACCCTCCCCAGTTTCCGTGCACACTGGCGCATACCTGAACTCATACCTCATATCGGGACGGCGATAGCTTCACTCGTTTTATTGCTTGCACTTGGTTGGGCTTTTTTCCCGTGGGTATTCAGTGGTGTAGATCCCTTTGCATCTCGTACTGTGCTGCGATTAAAGCCGCCATCCTTGGAGCATTGGTTCGGAACCGACTATCTGGGGCGAGATCTTTACGCACGCTTAGTTCATGGTGCTGCGCTTTCACTTCGCGCGAGTGTCGTCGCGGTGTCAATTGGTTTCACACTTGGAGGCTTGCTCGGTCTGGTCGCCGGCTTCTTCCGAGGGCGGACCGAAAGCCTAATTATGGGCATCATTGATATCCTATTGGCAATTCCAGGCCTTTTACTAGCCCTTGCGATCGTGACGGCTTTGGGACCAGGTACCGTCAACATTGCTGTGGCGGTTGGCGTCGGGACGATCGCAACCTATGCTCGGCTTACACGTGCGCAAGTTCTTAAAGTAAGCAATGAGGCATATATTGAAGTTGCGTATGGCTGCGGTGTTTCTAACCTTTCAATCCTAGTCCGACACGTCATTCCCAATGCTATCGGTCCCGCACTCGTTCTAGCCGGAATTGAGTTTGGTTCAGTTATTCTTTCAGTTTCCGCGCTTTCCTTTCTAGGTTTCGGAGCGCCACCACCTGCACCTGAATGGGGAACCCTCATTTCAGAAGGCCGAAACTATCTCGTCCGCGCTTGGTGGCTCACGACGATACCAGGACTTGTCATCGTCGCAGTGGTACTCGCCGTCAACACAATAGGTCGGAAAGTCGATCATTGGCGCAGCGGATTACAATGAGGAACCCCAATGAACGTTGCCCAATTTCAGTTTAAAACCGATATTTCCTCCGAACCCGTTTTGCGGGTCTCCAATCTCCAAGTCAATTATACTCGTACCAACAAGCCAGTAGCCGCAGTTAAAAAAATAAGCTTCGAAATCAATTCTGGTGAAGTTGTCGCTCTTGTCGGCGGGTCTGGTTCGGGAAAAACGACAGCGGCACACGCAGTTATCGGTTTACGTCGGGAATCCGCGACGATCGCCGGGGGCAGTATCGCGGTATTGGGTCAGGATGTAACATCTCTTTCTCAACGTGAATTGGCTTCGATCCGTGGTCGCCTTGTTGGTTATGTCCCGCAAGATCCCGGCGTTTCTCTTAACCCAGTTCAAAGGATCGGCAGCCAGGTCGCCGAAATTCTAAGTATTCATCAAGCAGTGAAAGCAACTGACATTGATGATACTGTCTTAAAGATCCTAAGTGATGTCGGGCTCCGCAACCCAGAACAAGTGATGCGTAAGTATCCTCATGAGCTCTCTGGCGGCATGCAGCAGCGCGTGCTGATTGCAATAGCTGTGGCGTGTAATCCAAAAATCATCATTGCTGATGAACCGACGAGTGCGCTTGATGTTACAGTGCAAAAGCAGATACTCGACCTTTTGTCGTCTTTCGCCGGAGTGAACCGGACTGCAGTTCTATTAATCACCCACGACCTTGCGGTTGCAGCACAGCGTGCTGATAGAATTATTGTGATGCAAGAAGGAGAAATTGTTGAAATCGGCGATGCCCAACAGATTATTGCGACGCCGCAGCATCCCTACACACGTTCTTTGATAAACGCTGCGCCCGGCTTTATGCGCCGAAAATCTCGTTGTGTCTTACCGAAAAACAATATGAGGATGCCGTATCTGCAGCTCCTAAACATAAATAAGACATTCAATGGAAAGACGGGCGGAAAAACTGTTGCCGTTGATGAAGTTTCGTTGTCAGTTTATGCAGGGACAACTTTCGGGTTAGTGGGGGAGTCTGGATCAGGGAAGACCACGATGGCCCGTATTGCTGCACAGCTCGAACGTGCTAGCAGTGGAAGAGTATTGATCGGCGGACGAGATATTAGCGCTCTGCGGGGACGCGACATTTTTGATATCAGGCGCAACATTCAATTCGTGCACCAAAACCCATTCAGCTCGCTCGATCCGAGATTTAATGTCGCCGAGATTATCATGGAGCCCTTACGGGCTTTCAGTATCGGCTCACGAAAAGATCAGAGGAACCGTGCAGAAGAGCTCCTTGCACAAGTAGCCCTCGATCATAGTTACCTCTCTCATCGTCCAAGAGAGCTATCGGGCGGCCAGCGGCAACGTGTTGCTATTGCAAGAGCATTAGCTCTGCAACCTGAGCTGATTATTCTGGACGAACCAGTATCGGCGCTGGATGTTCTTGTTCAAGATCAAATATTAAGGCTATTGCAGCGACTACAGCAGCAAATGGGATTGACTTATCTTTTCATATCCCACGATCTTGCAGTTATCCGGCAACTCAGTGACCATGTTGGAGTTATGCAAAACGGAAAACTTGTTGAAGTCGGTCTGACCGAGGATTTGTTTTCATCACCAAAACACCCATATACAAAACAGCTGCTAGATGCCATTCCGGAATGGACCAGAGCATAGAGTCGCCAATCGATATCCAGGAGAAACACAGGGATGAAACCTGAGCCCATTACCCTTGCGCCAGAAGATGCATCTGCTCGCAAGGCGATAAAACCTGTGATCTGCTACCCCGTCGATACACTGCCGCGCCCGGATCTTGCAGCCTATCGTGCGCTGCGCGATCAACTGGAATTTGTTGAACGCACCGTCGTTCCGGCTAGGGATGCAGCTTGCTGGAAGGTGCCTGCAGGACATTTCTGCCGCATCATCTGTAGCGAAGGTTCGCAGGTGGGTGACCTAAACCTGTTCAACGCCAAAAATCTACGTGAACGGCTGTATACGGGCAAGACACGTGCACTCAATGGAACGCATGTCGGCGCGGGGGATCAACTTTTCTCGAATATGCCTTATCTGCGTCCCATTGCAACGATCACGCATGACACGCTGGATTGGTACGGCTTCGACGAATTTGGTGGCTCGGTACACGACGTCATTGGAACCCGTTGTGATCCGTATACCCACAATCTGCTGAGCGATGGCGGCCAGTATCATCATTGTTGCCACTCCAATCTGACACGCGCCTTTGCCAAAGAGACAGGCAAGTCGCTTGAAGAGGCTGGCAACTTTGTTCACGATGTACTCAACGTTTTCATGTGCACAGGTTTCACGCGGGATACAGGACAATATTTCATGAAAGCAAGCCCTGTTCGCCCCGGGGACTATATCGAATTCTTCGCTGAAATAGACTTGTTGGGCTGTATGTCAGCATGCCCCGGCGGCGATTGCTCTTCAGAGCATTCATCCGATACTGCCGCCTGTTATCCACTCATCGTTGAAGTCTACAGGCCAACGCGTAAACCTGAAGGCTGGCTCGCACCAAAAATCAACGGTTATGATGGGACGCACGGCTATTGATACTTGTAATTAGCGTTAGCTGAGCAGACACCCGCGGACATTTCGCGGGTGCTTATTTAATCGACAGCATGTTTGAAGGCAAATCTACCGTGATTGCTGTACACTCAATTTTCCAGATAACCAGTCAACATTCCCGGCCTTGATTCAAGTCCTTCGAACCACGTATTCATCGCGTTGAAAAAATGTGTTGTCCACCGGACCGGACCGAAGGCATGATGCCTTGAGCTGGTTTTTCCAATATAGCGTGGTACGATGCTCGATCACACTCAGCTCGCCGCCTAAATTTAAAATCAAATTCAGGTAACGCTAGAAAATCAATCCATACATGATCTGCACTCGCAATGGATTTCGAAGCACATTTACAAAGAAGGCCATATTTGTCGACGTTATGAGTGCGGCATAAACATCAATCGGCCTCGATAGCACTATATGCAGAGATATTAGCGCGATGCCGTCTTTAAAGTGTGATATTACTTGCAGATAGTCTGCATCAGTCGCCGTCGATTATTTCTGATATTACAAACTTTGAGGAGCGAGCCGTTCAAGGCTTGAATCTTTTATTGAATTCAGCTCACCGCATTTCTCGCCCCGGCTCTACACTAACCTGCCCGCCTATTACTGCGGCGGCGAACACAGCTTCCGAGAACCTGATACGTCGATACGCACAGCATATTCTCCTTGCCTCCGAAAGCGTGCGTGCCGACGATGACATCGAAGCAAAGATTCAGTATCAACACGCGGAACAATTTTATCGAACTGCAGCCCTACTGAAGGCAGGTCACCAACAATGAGTAAAGAGACAATTTCCGAGACTGGGGAAAGCTCGGACGAAAAGGCCTGGCTGAAGGTTCTCTTGAAATATCGCACACCTCGGATAAGCCGCAGCATCTTCGAACTCGCAGTGACAGCTATCCCCTTCGTTGTATTCTGGATGTTGACTTGGCTTGCGGTGCATTTGGGTCTCTGGTGGGGCCTGGTCATGATTATTCCCGCCGCTGGTTTTCTGCTCCGCCTATTTATTATCCAGCACGATTGTGGCCATGGCTCCTTCTTCGCGCGCCGTCGCTTCGACGACTGGACCGGTCGCGTTCTCGGCGTTCTCACCCTCACACCATATGACTATTGGCGTATGGCGCACGCAACTCATCATGCCTCAACAGGAAATCTCGATCAGCGCGGTGTTGGCGACATCACCACTCTCACTGTGAGCGAATACCACGACCGCTCCTGGTGGGGACGGTTGGGTTATCGTCTTTATCGGCATCCGCTGGTCATGTTCGGCTTAGGGCCCGCGTGGCTTTTTCTGTTCCAGCAACGCCTGCCAATCGGCATGATGCGCGACGGCGCCCTCCCCTGGATATCAACAATGACTACCAACGTCGTTGTGGCGTTGGTTGCCTCACTGTTGATTTGGGCAATTGGACCGGTATCGTTTCTATTGGTCCATCTGCCTATCGTTCTGTTGGCCGGATCGATCGGCGTCTGGCTCTTCTACGTGCAACATCAGTTCGAGGAAACGCACTGGTCGAAAGCACCGGAATGGCAGTTTCCGAAAGCTGCCTTGCATGGTGCTTCTCATTACGATCTGCCGCTTGTCTTGCGCTGGATAACCGGAAACATTGGCGTCCACCATGTGCACCACCTCTCCAGCAGGGTTCCCTATTATCGCCTACAGGAGGTTCTGCGAGACCATCCGGAGTTAGGCGAAATCGGCAGGATCACCCTATGGCAAAGCCTGCAATGCGTGAAGCTAGTGCTGTGGGACGAGCGGAACCGAAAGCTGGTTTCGTTTCGTCAGGCCGCTGCGGTTGCCAACGCACTATAAGGCGCGTTCAGTGATTTGATGGAGTCGCTTAAGTCTGTACTGTTCAATCAATCAGAGTCAGATCGCTGATTGAAAACAGAAGTGCATCAGAAGCGTCCATCAAATATTCTGAAACGAGCAACGGCCTTTAAGAGCGAAGCCATCTTGAAGCGAGGACTATTGCAAAGCCTATAAGCAGTTGAATTCGCCCGCCTCGATGGGGTGATTGGTTCAGCAACCGCATCCTCTGGAGCTCATCGGAGATATCCCACCCGCCGAAGACGAGAAACAATACATCGCCATGCTGGATGTGCCCACCATGACTGCATATTCTCCAATTGGGAAGGCGGGGCGGCCTGGAGGTTTCAATCGAATGACTACTTTTGACGCTGCCCACGTGACATTGCAGTATGAGACTGACCGCTTCCTGGATTGACAGAGGGTTGTGTGGTCGATCGGAATAATCGCACATAGCCGACGCGCACCAATTAAAAATATAAAATCTGTAGCAACCAGCTCTGCTAAGCTGAGGCGACCTCTGACCCTCTGAGCACAGCTTGGGGACCTGGGTTTAGTACTCTACTCGATCGTAAGCCAGTCTGCGCGCCTTGATGACATCCATATTGTTGCGCAACCATAAATTAAACCCTTCAAGGGCGTGGAAGGCTCCATGGCCGATATCCGTCAGTTCATATTCGACACGTGGCGGCACTTCAGGGAAATAGTGGCGTATAACGAAGCCGTCTCGCTCGAGATTGCGCAGAGTTCGTGTCAGCATGCGTTGGGTGATTTCGCCGACCTCTTTTCTCAATGTTGAAAAGCGGAGCCGATGATCCTCAGCGATAGAAAGACGCAACAGAACCGGCACCGTCCATTTGTCACTCAGCAGACTGCAAACTCCATTTGACGGAATGGGCCTGAATTGCCTGTCTTTCTCTGGTCCGCGCGCTTTGCCAGCATCGATTTCTTCTTCCATAGGTATCATCCTTGTTACTAACGCTGGAAAATGTGCCGTCTTCCAGCTGAATATTATTCGTATATATGGATGGCTCTTGTTTAACGCGAGGGTTTCAAATGACCAATAGCAAGCATCCCATTCTCGTTTTCGGCGCCACTGGAAGACAAGGAGGATCTGTCGCCAAAGCCTTGTTGAAGGCAGGATGGTCCGTTCGCGCGCTCGTTCAGGATTCCAGCAAAGTTGCATCTGTGCAATTGCGAAATGCTGGAATCGAGCTTGTGCAGGGCTCATTTGAAGAAGCCAATGTAATCCGCTCGGCGATGAAAGGCGCCTATGGTGTCTTCAGCGTGTTGCCAGCAAACCTGGCCGCCGAGGACGAAATTCGTCATGGTATCTCGATCGCAGATATTGCTGCTGAAACGGGCATCAACCATTTTGTTTATTCATCGGGCGCTAGCGTGGGCAATGAACTGACAGGCGTTCCACGTTTCGATGCGAAATCCCGCATCGAAGCCCATGTTCGACAACTGGACATGACCATCACTATCATCCGACCAACGATTTTTATGGAGATGCTGGTGCGCCCCGGTTTCGGTCTGGATGAGGGCCGTTTGGTTTCCCTCATCCGGCCGGATCACTCCATTCAGTTAATCTCTGTGGAAGACATCGGCAGGTTCGTTGCTGCCGTGTTTTCTAATAAGTCCCGTTTTGGCGGCGCAACCCTTAAGATCGCGAGCGACCGCCTGACTGGACACGAGCTTGAGGTCGCTCTCAGTGAAGCAGCCGGTCGCCCAATAACCTATGACCGGCTTTCTGAAGACGTTCTCGCTGCAAACGCTGACCTCGCACATATGGCAAAGAGCCTGGAAAGCGGGCCGCTTGCAGAGCTGATTGATCTCGAACTCATGCGCGAAATTAACCCCGAACTTGTGAAATTCGTGCCTTGGCTCGCTGGCAATGGCCGCCGTTCGCTAGATGTCGCCTTGCATGCGTCAGTATCCTGACGCTACGCCAAATCCAATAATCACAGCGGGACTGTAACGGGCACAGGCTTAGCAGGCGGCTTTCCACCTTAATTGCCGTCGTTCCTCTCCGTTTCGGCGACATCGCTGCGGATCAGCCTCTTCCCTAGTCGCGCGCAAGGGCTTCGATCGGGTTAAGATTGGCGGCGTTGCGCGCGGGGAGAAAGCCGAATACCACACCGATAATGGTTGAACAGGCGAAAGCTATTACAATGGAACCTGCGGAGAAGATCATTTTAAAGTTGGGGCTCAACACGTTAAAGAGCGTGCCGATCCCGAAAGCGACTATCACGCCCATCAAGCCGCCCACGAGGCAGACCAAGATGGCCTCGATTAGGAACTGGGAGAGGATGTCGCTGCGGCGAGCTCCAACAGCCACACGAACACCGATCTCCTTGGTGCGCTCAGTCACTGACACCAACATGATGTTCATCACACCTATGCCGCCGACTATCAGTGAGATCACGGCGACTGACGAAATCAGTAACGTCAGGGTTTGCGTGGTAGTTTCGATGGTTTCGCGAATGGTCGCCGAGTTGGTGAGGAAAAAGTCTTTTGCGCCGTGCCGACGCTCGATAAGGCGCGAAACCGCTGCCTCAACATTTCCTGGATCAACATCGTCGCTAATGCGGATCGTTATGCCTTCGACGTTCGGACGACCCAGCATGCGGCCCATAACTGTCGTGTAAGGCGCATAAATAGTCAATGTATCAATCGCCGGGCCGAAAGAATTTTCCTGTTTTGTCACGCCCACGACCCTCGCCGGCATTGTGCCCAGAAGGATGACTTGTCCCACTGGGTTTACTCGGTCAGGAAACAGGTCTCGCGCGGCATTTGCATCTATCACTACCTTCTGGCTGGAGCCGTTAATATCCCTGGGATCGAACAATTTTCCATGCGCCAATTCAAGGCCCCTTACGCGAAAGAAATCTGCTCCAACGCCGTTAACTTGCGCATTGACTGCCACATTGGCGCGCTTGACAGTTACGTCAGTCGAGATAGTTGGCGTCACGCTATCGACATACGGCTGGTTCGCGAGAGCTTCGGCGTCGGATGGTACCAAGGTCCGTATCTTGCCGGCTTCAAGATCACCGAAGCCTTTCCCGACACGCACCTCGATCGTGTTGGTGCCGAGCGAACTGATACTGTTTAGGATTTGTTGCTGCGAGCCGGCCCCAAGGGCCGAGATTGCCGCCACCGAGGCTATACCGATGATGATGCCCAGCATTGTGAGAAGCGAACGCATCTTGTGTGCCCAGATTGCCGCGCCCGCCATACGAAAGGCTTCACTCAACCGATCAAATGCGCCACGCCAACCAGCATTCGATGGGCGTTGGAGGATGGGACGAGCCATCGCGGCTGACTTGGATATATTGAGCTCGTCGGAAATGATAACGCCGTCGCTGATTTCTACAACACGATCCGCTTGCTCGGCAATCTTCTTGTCGTGAGTAACAAGGACAATGGTGTGCCCCTCTGCGTGCAGCTCCCGCAGGATTGTCATCACTTCGGCGCCACTATGTGTGTCCAGTGCTCCTGTCGGCTCGTCCGCCAAAATTATTTCGCCGCCGTTCATTAGAGCACGGGCGATCGACACTCTTTGCTGCTGCCCCCCCGATAACTTGCCCGGGACATTGCCCGCCCGCTCGGCCAAGCCCAGTCGACCCAACAGTGAAAGGGCCCGCTTACGCCGGTCTACCCCGCTGCGCCCGGCATAGATGGCCGGTACCTCGACGTTACTAGCCGCGCTAAGGTCTCCAAGCAGATGATAACGCTGAAAGATGAAACCAAACCGCTCACGGCGCAGCGCAGCCAGTTCGTCGACGGTCATCTTCGACGTCTCAAGCCCTTCGATCCAGTAGCTGCCGGTCGTTGGACGATCGAGACAGCCAAGGATATTCATAAGGGTTGATTTTCCAGAGCCCGAGGCACCGATGATGGCCATCATCTCACCTGTTTTTATGTCGAGATCGACGTCTTTCAGCACCCGCACCATCTCGTCGCCTGCGGGAAAAGCGCGTGATACCCCATGTAAGCGGATCAGTGGCTCTGTCATAGCACTGTCCTACTGCTTCGCCACTGCAAGCTGAGCCTGGCCATCTGCACGCTCGTCTGTAGACGCTCCCAGCACGATGATCTCACCTGCCTTAAGGCCGTTAAGGATCTGAATTTCTGAGCCATTGTCGACGCCGACCTGGACCTGTCGGATCTGGATCTCTCCCCCTGCGTCGAGTACCCGGATGCGTGCGATATCGTTGGCGCGTGGCGCGCCTTCTACAGCACTCAGCGGGACCAGCAGGGTCCCGCTAACGCGGCTGAGAACGATCGATACTTGCGCCGTCATGGAGGGCCGCAGAACCCCGTCGGCGTTTGCTACGTCGATCAAACCGGTGTAATAGACCGCGCCGTTCGTTGAGCCAACCCCGCTTGCCGCGGTGTTGCTCTCGTTGGAGATAGTTACCGGGGCCGGTTCCACTTGACGTAACTCACCATCGAAGCGGCGTCTCGGCTCGCCAAGAATGCTGAACCAAACCGGTAGCCCCTGCCTTACACGCACAACATCAGCCTCGGAAATATCAGCGCGCACAGTCATTGTGTCCAATCGCGCGATCATGACGATAGTCGGAGCGGTCTGCAGCGCATTTACGGTCTGCCCTTCTTCGGTGACAATCGCTACCACGGTGCCACCGATTGGGGCGGTAATTCGGGTATAGCCAAGCTCTATACCAGCGGACTCAAGCGCGATCTGCGCCTGAGCGACCTGAGCCTCCAGTGCATGGACTTCCGCCCGCGCACTATCTCGCGCAGCGACGGCTGTGTCATACTGGGCGTGCGCCGTCGAACCTCCTTTGAGCAACTCATGCTGGCGCTCTAGATCCTTTTCGGCTTTCACCAGACCAGCCATACGCGCGGTGTGGAGCGCACGGATATTGGCCAAAGCAGCCTCTCGGTCCCGTAAGGTATTGCGCCGGGTCTGGGCATCGATCTCGGCTACCAATTGGCCAGCCTCGACAACGTCGCCGATCTTGACCGCCAGGTGCTCAACGCGACCCGAAGCCTGAGCACCGACACGCACCAGCTCAAGCGGTTCGAGAACTCCGGTCGCCAATACGACCTCCTCAATGTCGCCCGTTCGCGCCTGAGCGGTGACCAGTTCTGGCTTTGCCGGTGTACGCAGAAACTGGTGCCAGACAACCAGCAGACCCACTAGGACCGCGGTCGCCAGGGTGAAACGCTTGCGGGTAATGTGTCGTGTCATTAAATATTGGTCCATGCCATTGAAAACTGGTGGCTTTTTCGGTCATGAAAATTACCCCAAAATTACGGGTACTGGTTGCCGCGGCTGGCAACTGCTCAGCGTCCTGACACTAATTTTCAGCCGTCAATGTTTGACGCACATTGCAAGGCTAACCAATCGACAAAGCCTGTCGGCAAGGTGGATGGCACCCCGAAGAGGGTCCGCCGGACGTCAAAGACGGTGACAGTCTTATTCAGCTGGTATCAACCGACTAAACCAACGATAGCACAGTCGGCGCTACCGGCGGCTCCCTACAACTTGCGGAAAACGCGCATGTCGCGCCAACGAACCGCAAAGATACTGCCTTCACCGGGAGCGGAAGAGACCTCGACATACCCCCCATGGCGCGTCACGATCTCGTTGACCATGCTGAGCCCAAGGCCCGCACCTGAGCCGTGAGGGCTGACCCGGTAGAACGGCTCAAATATACGCGCTTGCTTATCATCGGCAATGCCGCAGCCCTGATCGGCTACAGTCACACTTCCGTCAGCTTCAATACCAACTGATATCTGGCCCCTTCCACCTCCGTACTGGACTGCGTTGCGCACCAGATTGACAAATGCACGCTCCAGAGCTTCAGCATCACCACGAATGAACACGTCTTCGGCATCGCTGTCGAAGGAAATCTCATAGCCTTCGGCGATCGCCAGGGGAGCCAGGTCGGCAACCACGTTTGATAGAGCCCTATTAAGATCGATAGGTAAATTCTGCTGCGGCTTCTGCCGGTATTTCTCAGTATCTAAAAGCTGGTTCGCGATAACTGTAAGTCGCTTGGTGGCCGTCTGTAGGTGCGTTTTGTCTGCACTTGGTGAAAGGGTATCGATTCTCACCTGCAAAATAGCGATCGGTGTTCGAAGTTCGTGCGCGGCGTTAACGAAGAAGCGTTCCGTCGCTTCGAACCCACTATCAAGACGACGCAGCGCTTTGTTAATGTCGCGCACCAGGCGAAGCACCTCATTGGGCAAGCCATGCTCTTCCACCAGAGCGCCACGTGTGTCGAGAACAATCCTGTCGAGGCGATTTGCCAGAACGCTGAACGAACGCAGTGCCCACCGTGTCACAACCGGAACCCCAATCAGGGAAATGGCGACAAGGATGAGCGCCGGGACGCCGATGGCAAGGTTCCCCAGCAACACGGTCAAACCGTATTGAGACATAGAAATTCCGCCCGCAAAAATCGTTGCCTTACCGGCTTGAGTGTCGAAACGCTCCATGCGGGCTACACTCATTGGATCATCCAGATAACCATGGAGTTCAACGCTTCTAAACGTCCGCAAGAATTGTATGTTGTCTGCGATGTTGTCGGGAGGCGCGCCATGGACAAGAATAGTATCGTTGCCCATATCCGCCACGAACCACAAGTCAGGGGCGTCGTTCATCATTTCTGTCAGTTTGGCTGTCGGTTCAAGGCGGGGCCGACGGTCCGGCCCAAGATCAATCGAATCTGCTATTTCCTGAGACACCCACACTGACGTTATTGCCACATCAGGTTTGATGCCCGAAAGAAGATAAAACACCAGGCCCAGCGAGGCGATGACCGCACATAACTGTAGGACAATAAAGCCAAGAGTGAACCGCCAGCGAAGCGATGTTGTGGTCATTCTAGTTCTGCTCATGAAGATAGTAGCCTATGCCACGAATGTTCTTAATGACAATGTCGGCATCCGCTTCACCGAGCTTTCTTCGCAGGCGAGACATATTGGACTCCAGTGAGTTCGATTGGATCTCATCGTCGAAGGAATACACGTGCCCCTCAAGAGACGAGCGCAACACTGTACGACCGCGATTTCTTAGAAGTGTTTCCATAATGAGCAACTCCCGGCGGGTTAGCGCAATACGAACGCCGTTGACGCGCACATCGCATGAAACACGATCATAGGTAACATTTCCGGCAGCTAGAACGGACGACCCCGTTGTCGGAGCCCGCCGCAGCACAGCGCTCATTCTGGCAATCAGCTCGGGAATTTCGAACGGCTTCGGCAAATAGTCATCAGCACCGTCATTGAGTCCGGAAATACGCTCGCCGGTCGTCCTTAGGGCGGAAATGATTATCGATCGCGTATTTGAACCCGCGCGGCGCAAATCACCGAGGAATGTACTGCCATCTCCATCCGGCAGCTGCCGATCGATGAGGACGATGTCATAATTCGCCATAGCGATTGCTTCCCGTGCCATTGCCAGATTTCCAACAGCGTCAATAACGATACCATGCTGCGAGAGGGCTGCCCTCAACGCATCAGTCATTTCCGGATCGTCTTCGATGAGTAGAAGTTTCATAGTCGCCTAATCAGTCAAGTTTCTGACTATCACTCCGATAGTCTTTACAGCAAAACTACGGCTCTGGTTCAGATAAACTCGACGGTCGTGATGTCGTGACAATCCGGTTGTAGGACATCATCAAACTGCGATGGACGTTTAGACCGGAAAGATCGAACATCGTCCGGTATCCATCTCGCCTTTGATATGTGTCAGCCAAACCACAATATTTATCGGCAGCGACCGTAATAATCCCGGTATCTGCACCCATAGCCGCGGCCGTCCTGTTGTTCCCAGCGTTCGCGGCGGTTCCTGTCGTTGCGTTCGCTGATATTACCTGCCACGGCCCCGCCCACGCCACCCGCCGCAGCTCCGACTGCAGCGCCCTCCCATGTGCCGCTTGCCAGCCCGCCAATGATGGCGCCTCCCGCTGCGCCAATTCCTGCACCCTTTTCCGTCTGGCTGCACGCTGTCAGCATTATGCAAACGATTACACCTGAAATGATCTTATTCATGCCCGTCCTTTCGTTCCGTCACCAAAGCGGTCGTCCGTCGACCGTTGAAGCGCACCGAGGCAAAGACGTATGGCCATCGAAACTTACGGGGAAGTTACGCAGAATATTAGGTCCCTAGCCCCGGCTGCGCAATTCATCTTCGTTAAGATTGTCGAGTTGTAGGGGCTGTGGCCTTGCTCAAAAAGCGAGCCTTCCTTGTGCATTCGACGAGGATACCTGCGGTGAATGCCTTGCGCGCCAATACGCCATCGCCGGTGTCTCGCCGCCAAGCTGGTATCAGGATCATGCTCCCACGGACTGACATTTTGCCCAGTGCCCTGACACGTGGGCCAAGAAAAGTAGAGTTGAAACAACAGCTCACACAGGATGAGAAGGCGCTGTCACCGTTGACTGCCGCATTGATGTTCTCAACTTAGGTTGCCAGGAAACCGGATGAGAACAGCTTGAAAGCGGCCGATGCCTTGGGCAGTGTTGCGTGCGGATCGCCACTTGACGCGACCCAGAGTGCTGCATTAAGAGCCGCGCCGTTCAGCAGGCGCGCCGCAGCTTCGATGTCAACCGGCTTGAGCACACCCGCCTCGAACATCTCAGTCAATGCCATGCGGGTATCCTCAAGACATGCGCTCTGGCTGGGCCATTGCGATGGATCACCCAGAAAGGCCGGTCCGTCCAACAACACGATACGTTGAACCTCGGGGTCCAATGCCGCCTCAATGTAAGCCAAACCCTGCGCTTCCAGCGCGGCCCAACCAGTCAAAGCTTGTTCACCTGTCTGCCGAGCCCGCTCGGCCATTTCTCCATCAATTTGTGCCACGACTGCTGCCAACAGCCCCTTCTTGTCTCCGAAATGGTGATAGAGAGCGCCCCGCGTGAGTCCGGCCGTAGCAGTAAGATCGTCCATCGAAGCATTGGCGAACCCCTTTTCGGCAAAGGCAAGCCTCGCCGCGGCAATCAGCTTCAGACGAGTTTCCTCCATCATTGCCGACCGACTTCTGGACGCATTTCCGACCACTAAGATTTCCTTTCCTGCACACCCGGATTGACATACGATGCGTATGTCAATTACACATACGCATCGTATCTGAAACCTTGCCGCCTGTGAAGGCTTTCGTTCCATGAGGTAAATATGACTACTCCCATTCCTGTTTTCCCTGCGAACCGCCATGCACTTTACAAAGCGCACGGCTATTCGGCAGCAATTCGCTCTGGGGATCTGCTTTTCGTGTCCGGCCAGGTCGGCAGCCGCGAAGACGGCAGTCCTGAGCCAAACTATCCGTCACAGGTCCGCCGCGCCTTTGAGAATCTTAAGAGCGTCCTGTCGGCAGCCGGATGCGGTTTTGCGGATATCGTTGATGTGACCAGCTTCCATACAGATCCGGAGTCTCAAATCGAGGCATTCATGGCGGTGAAAACCGAGGTTTTCCCGAACGCGCCTTATCCAAACTGGACAGCTGTCGGTGTGAACTGGCTCGCGGGGTTCGATGTTGAGATCAAGGTTATCGCCCGTATTCCCACAGTATCTTAGCTTAGGCGCTGCCTATTCCTCCCGCTGAACTGCCAGCACAACTGGCCCGCTCACGACAACCGATCGGAGCAGCGGGACCTTACGCCAAAGAATTCAGGGAATGTGGCCATTCAGTTGATCGCATAGGTTATCAGCAATGAGCCGTTGAAATCGATATGCCTACATGGGTTGAGCGAGATCGAGTTTGTCTTGCGAACCAGAAGGCCAGCAAGGATGGCGGCACAGATAAACGCCCTGCCGCCGACGCCAGCCAATACGCCAAATTGGAGATGTGCATTAAAAACTGCATTATCCGAATAGAAGGTCAGTCCGGAAAAGGACCGTTTGGTCTTGAAAGGCCGGAAAGGTACAGCTGCCATATAGCCTGAGAACTTTGCATAACCGCTTCCGACCTCCTTGGGTGCCGCTCCCCGGTATTAATGACGTCCGCCGTTCTGGACACTACGGTCACCGAGGCTATCGGGTGGCTTGAAAATTCAGCAATAAACGGGATGGCCAGAATTCGTATGGATCCGTTCTAATTTCAGATTCGACGGTCGCAAATGAGTGTGCAATCTGGCAGACTTTCAGACAACGATAAGAACTGACAGGAGGAAACATGAGCGATCGTCACGAACACAATCCATTCGATGGCCTTCAAATGCAGGGAGTGCATTACGAGCGAGTCGATATGTCAGGCGCAAATTTCGATTGTGTGAACCTCGCAGGAGCGCAATTTTACGCGGTTCTAACTAAGGCAAAATTCACCGATACGAATTTGAGCGAAACGCTTTTTGACGATATCAGCCTTGCAGACGCGCGTTTTAACAACGCCAATATGTCCGGAGTCACCATCACTAATGCAAATTTATCGCGATTGACAATGCGCGGTGTCACCTTGGCAGACGCAGACATCAAAGACGCCGATTTGACTGGAATGAAGATCAATGGTGTTCTCGTAACTGATCTATTCAGCGCCTATGAAAAGACAAAACCCTAGAGAAATCCGACTTGCATGACAGAATATTGTGCCATTAGACGGCCGACCTGCGCGCATTGCCGGCAAGGAAGCTGGCGGGTTGGCTCCTACATCTTTGCGATCGTTGTTAATATGAAAAGAAAATAGCTGTTCTCAACTGAATGTCACTGGATTACGGAGGCGAATGATCCGGCGATGGAGGCGTCGCAAAGGTGATCAAGTTCCCGTCGGGGTCACGCTCATGTGCCAGCCTTGAATAGGCGCACGGGATATCGTCACCCAACACGACTCCACCTTTCCCGATTTGCTCCAATGTCATCAACAATGAGCGACAGTCACGCCGCATCCGGCCATTTCATTATACTTTGGGCACGTGCATGTTTCATATCAGCAAGGCTGTGTGTTTTCATCGATTTCGCTACTGATAATTGGCGCAAACGCAAGATTGCAGTTGGCCCATGACCTGCTAATTAGAATTGCCGCAATTCCGCGACCACGAAATCGAGGAATACCCTGAGCTTCGGCGAAAGTTGATGCCTAGACGGATAGATGGCGTAGACCGACAATTCGACCTTGGTCCAGTCTGGCAAAAGCGAAACGAGGTCGCCACTGGCAAGATCCTCAGCCACGTAACGTAAGGGTATCAAACTCAGGCCAAAGCCCTCCAACAGGGCATCGCGAACCGCGAGGCTGGTCGTAACCGAATAGCGACCTTGTACGGGGACCGATACTCGCTCGTCCCCGTTGTAGAACTCCCAAACGTCGGCATGGCCGGAAAGACTGAAACGGATACAGTTATGCCCCTTCAAATCTTCAGGTGTCACGGGTGTTCCCGCGGCCTCCAGGTATCGAGGTGACGCGCACAAGACGTGCGGTAGGGTCATCAGTTTGCGAGCTGTAAGGCTCGTGTCCTCGAGCGCGTCGCTTCCGCGGATCGCAAGGTCGAAACCGTCGCGAACGATATCAACACGCCTGTCGTTCAGGTCAAGGTCCAGTTTGATATCAGGAAATTGCTCGAGAAATTTCGGAATAGCTCGTGATAGGCAGACCAAGGTCGTGGTCATCGGCGCCGCGACGCGAAGCGTACCAATCGGCTTCGAATTGAGAGGCCCCATAGCCTGATCCGCCTCATCAAGCCCGTCAAGAAGAGGTACAATCCGCGAGAGGTACATCAATCCGGCCTCTGTCAGGCTCATCCGTCGTGTGGTTCTGTTGAACAGGCGAACGCCAAGCCTAGCTTCGAGCTCGGCAACGTTCTTTCCTATCGCGGCAGGTGTCATCCCAAGGCCTCTTGAAGCTTCTGCGAAGCTGCCTTTCTCAGCAGTGCGGCGAAAAGCCGTAAGAGCTGTTAATCGTTCCATATTCAATACTCTCTGTTTCGAGTGTCGATATAAATTCGATCATTAACAAATGGAAGAAGGGTTATAAATTGCCGCTATCTTGAAATGGAGATAGCCATGGTGCCTTTGCATAAAATCAACCTCGAGCCCGAAACTATCATCGACGCGATCGAACGTCGCGTTTCGACCAACCACTACGATACAGATGCAAGCATCGATGATGCGATGCTCTGTGAGCTTGTTCGACTGGCCACACTCGCACCAACCGCATTCAATCTTCAGAACTGGCGTTTCATCGCTGTACGCTCGCGGGAGGCAAAAGAGCTGTTGTGGGAGGCATCGGGTCGACAAGACAAAATAAAGGCAGCGGCCGCCACTTTCATCGTCTGCGGTCGCAATCCCAAAACGATTGATCTCCAGCGAATTCTTCGCCTCTCCGTTACTGCGGGGTTCATGCCGGAAACAGTTGCGCTCGGCTGGGTTGATGCTGTTCACCACATGTATGGGAATGATCCGCAAATGCAGCGCGACGAAGCGATCCGATCTGCGACTTTCGGCGCTGCGAACCTGATGTACGCGGCAGCCGGTTACGGCCTGGCAACGGGGGCCATGGTTGGTTTCGATCCCATTGCGGTCAGTAGAGACTTCGGACTTGCCGGTGATGAAGTCCCCGTCCTGCTGATGACTGTCGGCAAAGCCACGGCCAATAACTGGCCGCAGAAACCCCGGTGTGATCTGCGCGAAGTACTGGAGTTCGCATGATCATGACACATACAACAACGGCCGGTCACAGTTCTTCCTCGGGGTGTCGCGGCCATGGCGTCGATGTTTTGATAACCGCGATTGCTCCGACGGTCTGGGGCAGCACCTATATCGTCACGACAGAATTTCTGCCATCTGGATATCCTGTCACAGTTGCGGCGCTCAGGGCACTCCCGGCGGGTCTTTTGCTTCTCGCGATCGTCAGGCAGTTGCCTACAGGAGTGTGGTGGTGGCGCAGCTTCATTCTCGGGATTCTCAACTTCACAGTCTTCTGGTCACTTTTGTTCGTATCGGCCTATAGGCTGCCTGGAGGCGTCGCTGCAACTGTCGGCTCTATCCAACCTCTGGTCGTGGTCGTTCTTGCCCGTGTCCTGATGGACGCGCGGTTGAAGCTTGGTGGGATTCTTGCGGCCTTGGTCGGAATAGGCGGTGTCGGGCTTCTTGTGCTGGCTCCGAATGCGAAACTGGACATGATTGGTATCTTTGCGGGCACGGGGGCGGCAGTCTCGATGGCATTCGGAACAGTTCTGAGCCGCAAGTGGCAACCTCCCGTTTCAGCTCTGACGTTCACGGCCTGGCAACTGACGGCAGGCGGATTGTTGTTGGCTGTTCTGGCACTTTTGCTCGAACCAATGCTGCCGTCACCGAGCTTGCAGAATATGGCAGGTTTCCTGTGGCTTGGTCTGATCGGGGCCGCAGCAACCTACATCATCTGGTTTCGCGGTGTATCCCGTCTTGAGCCCGCGCTCGTGTCGTCCCTAGGCTTCCTCAGCCCGTTGACCGCCGTAATTCTCGGGTGGGGTTTTCTCGGTCAATCTCTAACGTTAGTGCAGGTTCTAGGGGTACTCCTGGTTCTCATCAGCATACTCACAACGCAGCGCCAATCTCTCAAGGATCGGAGCCCTGAAACCGCGGCTCGCTGATGAATACATAGGCGAAGCTCCGTTCAAACACTCGTTCCTTTAGCTGCTGCTCGACCATTACGAATGGCATCCACGTTTGCAACGATAAGATTGTGTTCGTTATTGTCGTCGATGTTGTAGCGGCAGCTTTCGGAGATCCGACAGACGGAAACTCTGTTCAAGGCTCTATGCGCAAGACCAAGAGCTTCGGATGTCACAATTGCCTTCGATGTAGCATAGGCACGTGGCACCGCATGGCTTGAAGCCTTATACGAGCCAACGACGAATATAATATGGAAAGACGCCAACGAGATGCTCCACTAAATTCTGCTACAAGGATATCAAGGTCCTGAAGGCAGGATTAGTCGAGCGGTTTGGATCAGGTCGGACTATTAGACGTGTCTCGCCTTGATTGGCAGTCCATGACAGGCCTTAATTGCAAAATTGGATTTATTTTCCGCCTTGCGTCGAGCATACGAGAGAATCCATATCGTCTGCTGTGGGCTCTATCCCGGTAAACGTGAGGAGATATGAGCGCAAATGCGATAAACGTTCTTCGATGCTTTCTTTAACCTGCAGCGTAAAATGTCCAATCTGATTGTAATAAATGACGCGGCCGCGCGTCATTGCTTCTTCTTCAGCATAATCGAAGCGCATAAACATACGTTGTAACGCCTCAATACGTTGTTGGTCGGAATTATCCACAACCGCCCGAATGTTCGCGTCATGCCGTCCCCAAAAACGTATGGCTACATCGAGGGCTGGATCAAAAAGATCATCGTCAATCCAACATTCGAATACGTTACATACAGCCTTGTTAATAGTGGGTGCCGGACGCATGGCTCGTTCAATGATTGGACCCGTATTCTTCCTGAGCCAGTAATCGAGCAACTGATTATGTAAGTCCTGAATACTATCGAAGAACCAATAAAAGCTTGAGCGAGATACTCCAAGTTTTTTTGCTATTACCTGCACTTTTACTTGGTCAACGCCTTCCCGGATCAGAATTTCTATCGCGAGTTTAAGCCAATTGTTTTTGCCGGATTTTCCTTCCGTTTCGCGAACCACTATTTCTGTCTCCATGTGTATTCTTGCAGCCCATTGATGCTAAGGCTGCGCCTGTCTTAAAACCTAGCGCATGAAGCCGCCATCAAATCACGACCTTCAGAACGCAAGGAATGGTGTACCGCATCATTCTCGTGGATAGAAACTATATGAATATATGTATGGAAAGAATACCCTATGCTTATGTGCCGCCTGTGCTCCGGCGCTGTTGGTGTCGCAAATAGCGCAGTGACACATCTGCTTTTGGGTTCCTTCAGAGGAGGTGAACCCGAAAAGGCGCCCTGATATACAGAATTCATCTTCCCCCGCTTTTAAAGAGGGGATCGAACCGCTGTAGCTTCAATATTACAAATTTCGCATTAAAGACGAAAACTAACGGCGCGAAATCGTAAGTAGTGGGCAAGGCACCCTCTGCGCGGTCCGGATTCTGAAACACGTTTGGCTAACCACGCGAGATCAAAGTGGCTGATCCAGCATTCCCCGCCCTCGACGAGGACGACGTCAACGGGGGAAAATTTCGGATAGCCTTCTGGCTCGGACTAGAGGTCTGCGCCTATACGTTCCAAAAGAAGCCCGTAAATCAGCTTACTCTTCTCGAAGGCATCGAGGCGAAAAAACTCGTCTGGCGCGTGCAAGTTTTCATCCGCATGCGCGAAACCGAGCATGGTCGCATGAACTCCTGTCGCCTGCTGCAGCGTCGTCATCACGGGAATGGAGCCACCTAGGCGCGTTCTGTATGGAGCTGCGCCATAGACTTCCTCAAGTATGGCGGCGGCGACCTCGGTCGGTCGATGTCCGGCGGGCACGAGGAAAGGCTCTCCCCAATTGTTTTCGGATATGAGCTCAGCCGTCAGACCCCACGGACAATTCTTCTCTACATGATCGCGGATCAGGTCCTGAATCTGACGCGGATTTTGGTTTGCAACAAGCCTGCACGTGAACTTCGCGCTCGCCTGTGCGGGCAAAACTGTCTTGCCACCATCGCCCTGCCAACCGGCTGTTAGTCCATTCACATCCAGTGTCGGCCGGGCCCATAGCCGCTCGCGTGTCGAATACCCTCGCTCGCCGTCGACTGCCGTTGCTCCCGTTTCCGCTAGATATGCGGCCTCATCGTAAGGAACGAGCGCAATCGCCGCGCGCACATCGTCGGAAAGCGCGACCACATCATCGTAAAAGCCCTCTATTGTGACCACGCCGTCAGGAGAACGCATCGAAGCGAGGAGGTGAGCCAGTCCCATCGCGGGGTTTGCAATGCCGCCGCCATGCAGTCCGGAATGCTGATCCTTCGAAGGCCCTCGTACAATGAGTTCAAAATCGACGATGCCTTTTAACGCCTCGACGATCTGCGGCTGCTCGGGAGACCATTGCAGCCCATCCGCGGAGAAAATCATATCGCAAGCGAGCAGTTCTGCGTTTTCAGCAACGAAGCCCGGCATGTCGGGAGAGCCAATTTCCTCCTGTCCCTCGAACAGGAATTTAACATTCACAGGCAAGCGACCATCGCTCTGCAGCATAGCTTCAACAGTGAGAATCGGGGCCAGCATGTTCCCCTTGTCGTCGGTGGCGCCTCTTCCATAAATCCGCCCCTCCCTCACCTGCGGATCGAAAGGTGGTGTCGTCCATTGCTCGAAAGGCTCTGCTGGCTGCACATCGTAGTGACCATAGATCAGAACAGTTGGTCTGCCCGGACCGGCCCCCATCCAAGAGCCAAAAACGATGGGATGGTCGCCGGCTTCCAATATTGCAGCATTAGAGATACCTGCATTCTTTAAACGATCGGCGACCCAGGCGGCTGCTTTGCGCATATCCGGAAGATTGGCAATATTGGCAGAAACCGAAGGAATGCTAATAAACTCAAGCAATTCCGCGACAGCTTGATCACGCGTCTGGTTTAGCAGCGTCTCCCATCTACGTGTCGTTTCTTGCATAGTTTTACCTTCTTTTATGTAGTCTCTTAAATCGATGTCGAGGTCGCAAAGCCGGGCGGTGTAGAGGGCAGCCACTAGGAACTGCCGGATTACTTCGCCAGTTCCTAGTGGGCAAAAAAGAACACCCATGGATAGAAAGCGTACCGAGCCGATTTACTTCGCTATCGGGGCATACGTACCCTTGCTCCACCGGTTGATATCGTAGCTTGCGCCCGTCATGTCGCCTTTATCGTCGAAGCTGATACTACCGACGACCGTGTCGATCGGCTTACCATTCTTGAGAGCTTCTACTACCTTGGCAGGGTCGTCCGAACCGGCGCGTTCGATGCCTTGTGCGAACGCTTGGATAACCGCGTAGGAGAAGAGCGTGAAGCCTTCTGGCTTGAAACCACCCGATTGGATTTTTTCAACCGCGGCCTTCGCCTCGGGTTTGGCTTGTGGATCAGAAGGGAAGACAAACAGCGTCCCCTCACCGGCCTCGCCGGCAACCTGCCAGAATTCCGGTGATGCGATGGAATCAGGCATAATGAGTTGGAACTTGTATCCCTGCTCTTCCGCCTGACGGAGGATCAGGGCAGCTTCCGGATGATAACCGCCAAAGTAGACGACGTCGACCTTGGAGTCCTTCAGCTTCGTGATGAGCGCGTTGAAATCCTTTTCGCCAGCATTGATGCCCTCGAAAACTTCTTCCTTGAAGCCGCCCGCGTTCATGGAAGTGCGCACCGCATCCGCGATCCCGTGACCATAGGCAGTCTTGTCATGCAGGATTGCCACTTTCTTGCCCGCATATTCCTTGGTGATCCAGGGACCAATGAAAGCGCCCTGCGCGTCGTCACGTGTATAAAGGCGCATGATGCTCGTCCAACCCTTGGTAACCGCATCGTCTGTCATGGAAGGGTTGGAGGAGGCTGGGCTCATCATCAAGACGCCATTTTCGGCGTAGACTGCAGATGCGGGAATGCTCGCGCCGGAGCAAGCATGGCCATCGATGAACTTGACCCCGCTGGCCGCAACACGGTTGGCGACCGAGACAGCCTGTTTTGGATCACACTGATCGTCTTCAAGATGCAGCTTGATAGGCCGGCCAAGGACTCCACCTTTGGCATTGATGTCATCGGCTGCGGCTTGCGCTCCCTGCTTGAACTGGTCGCCGATCGTCGCGAGCGGCCCCGTCAATGGGCCTACGACGGCGATGGTGAGGTCGTCCGCCCGCGCTGCAGCCCCCAGGAGCACGCTTAGTGCGGCTCCAATGATCAATGTCTTTCTCATTCTCTCAACTCCCATATCTCTCGCGTTAATGCGAGGCTCCTTCCACTTTGAAAATCTTACGCATCCTCAACGCGCATGCCATCTCCCAAAAAGAGTGGATGACATTCGAGCCAATCCCAGACATAGGCGGCGTACCCGCGATCCAAGTGAATTCGAAGGAGCTGAGGCCCGGCATGCCGGTATACGACAGCGGACACGTCGCAAAACGAGATCGCCGCACAGGGTCCAGGATTATCCGGATCGATCGAAGTCGTCCGCCTCAATAGATCAACAATGCCCCGTCCCTCGACCTCAAGCAGTCGAAGGGCCGAACTTGCGGTCGATACAGCAAAGCCTTCGTCATGCCATCCATCCGCCAGCTCGGAGACAGATATGCCTACGACCAGCAGGCGATCACGTGCCATCCGCACGGCGTAACGATCGCCAAGTGCAATGCTGAGCGCTCCGACATCCCGACCAAGATTGTAGGTACCGAGGAAACGCTCGATATTCCCGCTGACGAAACGTTGGTGCAAACCAGTCCGGCTGCTAATTTTGACCGATCTTTCGACAATCCGGGCTTGCTGCCAATCGGGCTCTGCCTGCCATTTACGCGCGTTGTCAAACATGCAGGCGGCTCCCTTCTCCGTCGAAAGCGCAAGACGATACAATGCGTGCGCGCTTGACCTTCCCCAGATGCTGCAGCTCGATCACATCACCTGTGCGCGACAATCCGCGTTCGATCAATCCAAGCGCGATCGGCTTCTGCAACCAAGGACTGAAATAACTCGACGTGACATAGCCGATAGTGCGCACACCGCCATCAACTCTCTCTATGCCGTGCGCGCCAGTTTGTAGCACTTCCTGGTCATCTACCGCTTCGAGCCCGACAAATTGCCGACGATTAGGTCGAACTGCGTCCTCAGTGAGGAGAGACCGGCGCCCGATGAACTCGACCTGTTTACGTTCCAATGGCGCGGTCGCGCCAAAATCCATAGGTCGGCTTGTGCCATCGGTATCCTTACCGATGACTATATAGCCTTTTTCAGAGCGTAAGATCATCAGAGCCTCGAGTCCAAGCAGCACAGCGTCGAAAGCCTGGCCGTTCTGTTTAAGTCGCGCCCAGAGTGCCTCAGAGGAATCGGCTGGCACGGAAATTTCGTAGGAGCGGTCGCCGGTAAAGCTGACGCGAGAAATTCGCACCGCCACGCCCTCAAATGCTCCCGAAACGGTGGTCATATGCGGCAGCGTCGCATCGTCGAGCGCAATTCCCAGGTCGATAGTTTCCAGAAGTTCGCGCGATAGTGGACCGCTGACTGTCAATGTCGCCATCTCGGCCGTTACGTTGTGGATGAAAACCCGCTGCCTGTCGAAGCGGTCCTGACGCCATTCTTCCAAAAGAGCATGAACACCTGCGACATGAGAGGAAGAGCAAGAGACAATGAAGCGGTTCTCGTCGAGCCGTACGAGTACGCCGTCATCGTAAATGTTACCGCCTTCCGAAAGAATGAAACCGTACCTGCAACGGCCGGGCGCCAGCGTCGACATAGTGTTGTAGTAAATGAAGTCCAGGAAGCTCGCCGCGTCTGGCCCAATAACTTCGATCTTGCCGAGCGGCGAACTGTCGAACAGCGCAACGCTTGTTCGAGCCGCCTTTGCTTCAGCCTGGATCCGTTCATACGGCGCGCCCGCTCCGTAATAGGCCGGACGAAGCCACCCGCCATACTCACGGAACACAGCGTCATCTTCGCGATGCGCCTTTTCCAGCGGCAAGCGTCGCAGCGGCTTCATCCGCGTGCCAGCTCGTGTACCGGCAAAGCATGCAAGTGGAACAGGTGCAAAGGGTGGGCGGTAAGTTGTTGTGCCGACGTCGGGGATACGGCGACCGGTGATTTCGGCCATCAGCGCGATGCCGTTGAGGTTAGAGGTTTTACCTTGCTCAGTTGCCATACCGAGCGTGGTGTAACGCTTGACGTGCTCAACCGAGACGAAATTCTCGCGTACCGCCAGTTCTACGTCCTTGGTGGTGACGTCGTTTTGCAGATCGATCCAGACACGATCCTTCGCAGCTGGCTTTGGCCAGGCAGCAACAATACCGAAATCATGGCTAGGCCGGTCAGCCAGATCTACAGGAAGCTGAAAATTTCCCGCGGCGGCACCCACAACTTCCAAGCCTTCTACAGGCCCTCCGGGTACGAAAGCCAGGATATCATCACGCCAATCGAGTTTACCCTGTGCCTGACAATAAAGATGAACCGTAGGCGTAAAGCCTCCCGAAACGAGCAGTGCATCCGTCTCCAACATGCTCCCATCAGAAAGCCGAACGGCCTTCACCCCTCCACGGCCGATTGCGGACATGACCGTTAGCCCGCCCAGAACCCTCATACCGGGGGGAGAGGAACTTGCCGACCGGTAGTCCACGAGCGTCACGCTGGCGCCTGCGCCAGCCAACGCCTCTGCAGTCTCATAGGCATGCCCATTATTTGTTGCGACAACGATGTTGCGCCCGGCGACGATGCCAAAGCGTCTCAGATAGACAAGTGCAGCCTCAGCCGACATGATGCCAGGCAGGTCGTTATTGCCAAACGGCAAAGGCCGTTCGATCGCGCCCGTGGCAAGCACGATCGAACCGGCCCGGACTCGCCAAAGCCGATCAGGTCCGTTCCCGTCGACCTTTTGGTTGAGGCCGACAAGGAGATGATCGTAGAGGCCGAATGCTGTTGTGTCTGTCAACACCAAGGCACCGCCTCGTTTAAGCTCCGCCACAACATCCGCGGTCCATTCGGTGCCACTTTTCCCTTCGACGTTCGCGCTGCGGAAAAGAAGGCTTCCGCCGATTTGGCAGCCGCTGTCGCAAAGCACGACCCGCTTTCCGGCGCGTACTGCATTGCGTGCCGCTTGTAGGCCGTAGGGCCCAGCACCAACAACCAATACGTCGCAATGGAAGTTAGCTTGGTCTGCCGAAGCTGGGCCCACTGCCGTTGCGTCAAGCGTCCCGAGGCCTGCCATCTGTCGTATGCGCGGCTCGAAGAGATGCCAGTCAGGAAACATGAAGGTTTTGTAGTAGAACCCTGCTGGGATGAAGCGTGAAAAAGCGTCGAGGAAGGCGCGGCGGTCTTTTTCGGCACTCGGCTGGGTGTGAACGCTTCGCACCACCATGCCATCGACAGCAAGCACCTGCGTCGCGCGCGTGTTCGGCATACCCCCAACAACATCGACAAGTACATTTGGCTCCTCGACACCCGCACCCCACAGGCCACGCGGACGGTGATACTTGAAGCTGCGGCCAAGCAGGGAAACGCCGGAGGCAAGCAGAGCTGAGGCGACCGTATCTCCGGCAAAACCCGGAACGGTTCGCCCGTCAAAAACAAAGTTCAGAGGCCGCGCCATGTCGACAGCCGTCCCAACCTGGCCACGCCATGCGCTCATTGCTGCTCTCCATCCATCAATGCGACGGAACGCGCCACCGCGTGATGCACCGTATCCCGCTCCAGACGGAAAACTTCACCGCAGGTCATGTGCATCCATACCTCGTTCGCGGCGCCACGAAGATTTTTACGGTCGTGTAGGTAAGCAGACCATTCGGCGTCAGATACCTCGCGAAAGCCTTCGGGGCGATGAGTGAAGGCATCACCTCCATAGTGGAATTCGCTCTCGCTTCTTGGACCACAGAAGGGGCATGGGAAAAGTTGCATGATAGCCTCCTAGTGCGCGATACCTGAGCCGGCGGCTTCATCGATCAGACGCCCGCGTGCAAAACGGTCGAGATCGAAAGGACGGCTGATGTCGTGGTGCTTGCCCGTCGCCAGTAGATGTGCCAACAGTATACCGCCGGCGGGAATGGCCTTGAAGCCGCCAGTGCCCCATCCGCAATTGAGAAAGAGCCCCGGCAACGGGCTTTCGCCCAAAATTGGAGAGGAATCCGGCGGTACATCGACGATACCAGCCCACTGGCGCATCATCCGCAGCTGGCGAAACGACGGAAACATTTCGAGAAGTCCTGAGATGACATCCTCCAAAACCGGCAGGTTGCCGCGTTGACCATAGGAAGGAACCCTGTCGAGCCCACCGCCGATCACGATCTCGCCCTTGTCCGACTGGCTGACATAGACGCCCGTGCTTGGAGAGAGCACAACGGTATCGAGCGCCGGGTTGATCGGCTCGGAGACGCATGCTTGCAAGGCATAGGATGTAAGCGGAAGCCGAAACCCAGCCTTGGCAGCAAGATGGGAAGAGTGACCAGCAACTGCCATGCCGATGCGATCGGCGCGAATCTCACCACGATTGGTTTTAACACCTCGACAGTGCCCGCCCTCGATGATGAATTCCTGCACCTCGCAGGACTGGATGATATCGACGCCCAGAATGTCTGCTGCGCGAGCGTATCCCCAGGCAACGGCATCATGCCGCGCCGTGCCGGCCCGGCCCTGCCAGACCCCACCGAAAATCGGATATCGCGCTTCGGGCGAAAAATTAAGAAGCGGTGCGACGCGACGCACATCCTCAATGCCGAACAGTTCGGCGTCGGCACCATTGATCTGCATCGCGTTGGTAGTTCGTGCTGCCATCTCCATGTCCGCCTCGCTATGGGCAAGTGTCAGGATTCCGCGCTGCGATAGCATGATATTGTAATTCAGTTCGCGCCCGAGCGTTTCGTACTGGCTAAGCGCCATGCCGTAGAGCGCTGCACTTTCGGGAAAGAAATAGTTGGAGCGAACGACAGTCGTGTTGCGGCCAGTATTACCGCCGCCAAGCCAACCTTTTTCTATCACTGCAATATTGCGGATGTTGTGAACTTTGGCGAGATAGTATGCAGTTGCCAAGCCATGGCCGCCGCCTCCGATGATGATAATATCATATCGCGACTTCGGATCCGGCGATCGCCAAGCCTGCTGCCAACCCTTCTGACCTCTCAGGCCTTCCCAAAGAAGCGTTAGCGCCGAATAGTGCCTCGTCATAATGAGTTCCCCAAACCAAGGCACCGCAGCGGTGATATATCATTGAGCCATGGGCGGCTGATCCTTAACCATGTTCCTTGGCGAAACGCCGGAGATCGTTGGATTGGAACTGCCACGGCATCCATTGTTACATTATTGTGTACATATGTGTCCAGAACATTTCGATTGGTGCAGTCACCCGACAAGAATTGTCGCTAATTTTTCTTTGTCCGTTCATGAGCAAACAAATGGCGCCAGTCTGCGTCACTAAACAGGCAGGGGAACATTAGAGATTCCAGAGCATATAACATTCATGCCTGTGCGGTGCGCGCTATAGCAGGCTCATTGACCGGAACAGCCTAAAGATTGGTCGGAACGGCCAACCTTAAGTCCGAGAATTTCAAATTACATGGTTAGGTCGGCCATAGGCGGTCTCAGGTCTCGCATCGGCTTTGCTAAAGCTGGGAAACAATTTCAACGCCCGAGCAATCCAGTCTAATCAATCGCACGAACCAATTTAGCTATGCTGCACTTCGCGTCAGGGCGAAATGTTCTGCATTCCCCGTTCGCCGAAATTTAATGTTTGATCCTGGTTTTTGATGGATCATTTGCTATGCCAGCCGTCGATCAGGACCGGTGTGTAATTGACGACAGCATTCAGAACCTTCTTTAAAAAGGCAGCAAGGTGATTGCTGAACCTTCTTTTGACGAAGCAACGTATCACTCGGAAACGAACCCGGCGAAAAGTTATGCCGCAGGTCAAACTCCGGCACCACAATGGTCTTAATATCCGTTTCGATAATACTCATGTGCCGCTAAGCAAACGGAAGCGAATGACTCAGCACATCCTAACGCAAGTTATGGCGACACCGCGCATAACTTGCGTCCGCAGCCCCCTTGCCTGAGCGTCATGCAAGCTGACAGGACGACGGGCCACGGACGGGACCGCGGAACTTACCACTGGCTCCGCAAGCCGACTCTCGCTCTTAGTGTCGTGCTATCGCCAAAGGACGCCAGCGATGTGCTAGCCGCGACATCCCCATAGAGAGAGTACCGGTCGTCATCCCAATTGTAGGTACCGCCCAGTCCGAGCTCTCCCCACAGTTCGTCGTTCTTTGCGAGGAGTCCGGTGCCCGCGACGTCCACCCGCGTGCCGTCTAGGAACTCATAGTTGAGGTTTCCGATCGCATGTACGGAGATGCGCTCAACCTGGCCATCCGCGTTCTTCCATATATTCTGGTGCTCGACTGCCAAGCCGAGGCGGGTAGACAGGCTGTCGGCGCGGTCAAGAGCTACATGGGCGCCGCTTTGATCAGTGAAGCTGTCGAAATCAACGCTCGAATAGACAAGCTGAGCCTGCGGTGTCAGCATCCAACTTTCGCTTAAGTCGATACGCTTGCCGCCCTCGATCGAAAGCGCATAGCCAAACGCCCGGTTGTCATGTGCCAACTCGCCCAGGATATCCGAGGAGAGATCGCTGCTAAACCAGGTCAACTGTCCCTGACCGTCGAGATAGAAACCATTTTTGCCGTACCAAGTCGCGGTCGCAGCCACGCCATAGGCGTTAGCATCGATGCTACCGTTGCCGAACACCGACGCGACGTCGGCGGAGGCGCGACCAAAATGGCCATTAATGCCGGCGGTCAGGTTGCCCGATGCACCTTCATGGAAGACGCCATCCAAGCCTGCCTACGCCAGATGTTCACCTTGTAGTCAGTCTGGCTGGTCGTCACATCTGGGCTGAATTCCGAACGCGTGCCTTCGATGAAGCCCCATACACCGTTCTTGTCCATCTTTGACCCAGACTGTCGGTCCATATAGTAGCCTTTTTGCTCGCGCGTAACGGCGCAGCGAAAGTTCTGGCTCGCGTCTTTGCAGAATACAGTTTCGATGGGTACGGGTGGTTCGTTCCAATAGCGGTTGCCGACGCGCTGATGCAGCGTGGGCAAACCATTAAGGCCAAGAAGGACTTGCGGGTAAGCTTCATAAATGGGAACGCCCGGCTGATACAGGGGGGTACTGGGAACGCCCGGCTGATTTGGGGGGGTACCCTCATCTTCCTCCCAGAGCTGGGAGCGCAGATACCAATCGCCGTCCTGGGGATCGGCAACGCCGTTCTTCCAAAGCGTATAGCCATAAGCGCCCGCGATGACCGCCTCGCGGCCGTTAATGACATAATCCCCAACTAGTTTGAATTGGCCAGCCGAGGTGCCGTCAACCTGGATAATCTTGATGCCGTCCGCGATTGTCTGCGCGCCACTGCCACTAGCATTGCGCACAATCACGTTGGTGGTGCCGGCCGTGTCTTCCCTCACCACCATCATATCCGTCACCGAATTATCGTCGCCGAGAACAGTATTGAAGATTAAAGTGCTGCCGGCCGAGCCGACATAGTTGTCCGTCGTGAGAGTCTTAAAACCATTGACCGACGGATCCGCGAACTCGATCACTCCCAGATTACTTGTCATGCCAAGCCCGACCTGCTCATAGGTAAACTCGTTCGGCGGGCAATTCTCGTAGCAATAGGGATAGGTCACGGCGGTGGTTGCGATCGCTGCATCTGTGACGAGCGAATCCGCCGTGATCAGCCAGCGCGAGTTAGGGTCTACGGCGATCTCGCTGGCGCGAATTGCTGCGCCTTGCCAGTCGGAGTTGTTTAGATTGACAACGGCCACGCTATCGCCGCGCACTACGCCAACGAAGGGCTCCCCCTGTAGCTGGATCCCCAGTCTTTCGTCACCCTCTTCCTCGGTCTCGGCGTAGACATCACCGACGACTTTGACATTGTTAAAGTTGGTGTTGATTCTGCCGAACACCGCCGCGTTGCCCTCACCGGCGGCCGCAGCCAGCGAGCGTACGACCATGCCACTCCCGGCAACAATCGTGCCCACGTCCGTGATGTTGACCTCGAGATTAGCACCATCGCCGCGGATCAAGTCACCCTGCTCCGAAACGAGTTTGCCACCGGAAACAGAACTCCGGCTCGCAGGCCCCTGCTGGAAATCGGAGATATTCCGTGTCACCACCACTCGGATCTGGTCGTTGTCCCAGTCCGTGTTCTCAGACTGCGGCATGTAGTTCGAATCATATCCCATAATCGCAGCGGCATTTTCGCCCCGCGTTCGAATGTCTACATTGGTGGCGGTGATCTCCGAAGTGACTGTGCTACCACCCGCCCCCTTCATCACCACAAGACCTCCGGCCCATTCGCCGCTCGTGGTGATCGAACTATCCGTCAAAGAAATGGCTCCTTCACCCCATACGGACACGCCGTGAGCGGCAGGGTAGTAGCTGGGAGTATCCCCCTCACAGTATCCGTAGGCGCATCCGCCCTCGGTGACGATGCTCATGTTGCGGCCATCGATCGAACCGCCATTGTAAATGAGCAGGCCCACCGCTCCGTCGCCCCTAGTATGTACATTGCCGCCGTTGACCTGAATTTCGGCGCCCACCAAGGCAAAGATGCCGACGCCGTTGGAATAGCCCCCGACAGTAGAAATCTCGACATTGGAATAGTCAGTCGCAACAGGATCCTGACAGTAGATGTTCCCAGAGCCCAACTCGGGGGAGTTGCAGGCATATGCTGCGTTTGGAAGCAACGCAGCGCCGCCGAAGACAAGCGGCGGAACGAGATATGTCGACGAAATCAGGGATAAGGCCGAGGCTGAACGGATCAGGCGTAGGCTGAAATCTGGCAGGCGCATTATAACTCACCGAGGGGCTGGGATTATCGTTTAGGCAGCCCCGTCAGCTGTCGCGCCAAGTAAATGGCCATTATCAGCTTAAAGTACAAGCCAAAACCAATAATACTCTGATCACTAAAACGTGGTTAATTAGCTCCCTCGAAAATTGCAATAACACTTCCTGTCAAGCCCGGTCAGTTCTTCTAGCCGGATGACACCGTAACCTTAGCTTAGTCTCAGCGGTCGATAAGAGCGTATGTTGACAATCACGCCGCGCCTTGGCACCGCCATCGCTTTGCAGACTAGTTTATTGCCGAACCGGTGTGGCTTCTTCTCCGGCTGCCGATGAATCGAAATTCGCCGCGTCCCGTTTCTATATTGCCAAGGCGTATCTTTATGACCGGTTACGCGGTGCCCTCAAACCGCGCCAGGAAAAAAGTGGTAGCTCGGTTGTTTGAAACCGCGTGGCTTATGCACCGAAAATTATCTGACCATTACCAAAGGCCTTACGCGCCACCACTACCCGCGATCAGCGGGTATGGTCGACGAAGGCGCTCTGGCGCGCAGTAAACCGTTGCGAATTACGCGCAACGCACGGAATTGGGACTCAGTGCGCTATTAAAATATATCGACGATTTGCAAACTTTATACGATACAAATTTCTGAATCCGTGCACCTGTATAACAGGTCACTTCAATACGGCTCAGCGCAAAGGCCCATCATAGTCGCCCTTGAAACAGTCAATCAAGCGTTGAGCGATTGTGAGATTCCAGCAAATTGTTGCAGCAGAGCCGCTCAACGATGGCATCGGCGTTAGAAGCGAAATGTTCTGGAACGTCTCGTTCTCAAGTGGGTATTCCAGATTAAACCACCCGTTTTCAAACCAGACCTTTAGTTTAGAGGAGGCATTCTCCCGAGTGATCGCTAACAAGCCACGCATAACTAAGGGGCTGAGGAGCGTCGAATGATCGTCACAATCTTTGACATGGATTGCGAAAGCCTGGTCAAACAGCGTATTTCCTGAAGCGACCTGACACGGCGTGCCTGGAAAATGCTTTTTAAAACTGTCGAGGAAGTCGGTCGTAGCTGTGCGGCGTATTATATCAACACGACCTGAAAAGCGAAGTGGTACAGATATCTCAATAAGATAATGATAGCTCGGTGCCTCTGCGGTACGGCTACTATTCAGGCGAGGCTGGCGAACAGCTTGTTCAAGCAAGCGATAAGAAGTGCCCCGATAAACCCCTTCCGTCTGCCAAGAGGTCGATCGGGATTGGCTCGCCCCAAGATTATCCTTCAGCCAGTCCTCAAAGTCGAAAGCTTCCCACCCGCTCAGAAAACTCGTCTGCCCATAAGAACGTCCGACTAGTGGTGCAACAATCCTTGAAGCGACACGCCTCCATAGTGAATTTGAAAAAGTCCACAAAAGTGTGCTGACGACGATAAATGCCACATATGGGCCAATAATCGCTATGTCAAAAAAACTGACACGTGAGACGACCAAACCGAAAGCCACCGACAAACAGATGCTACTCGATAGAGCGCGTTTGCGTTGGGGCTCTGCTTCGCGGAGCATTATCTCTAATTCAGCGCTGTCTAATCGAGGTGAAAAAGAAACGGCTTTCACCTCGCCATTTCCGCCCCTCACGGTGCCTTCAATCCAGTGTTACAGCCACACCATACAGACAAAATTTCGATCATTTTTTTTCACGCTTTCTGAAGTCATCATAAAGCTCGTCAAACCGGCCAGCTATATAATCCGCAAACCTCACGCCTTCGGCAGATCCCATAGATAGAACGGCCTGTGTCATAGTTTTCTTAATGGAAACGTCGATAGTCTGATCAAATGCTGACCATCGGCTTTGTGTTGAAACTTTTGCTGGTATCTTGCGTTTGACTTTTGAATTGAGGACAGTTCCTCCGAGGCGCTGTAGTATCAGTCTAAACCGCTGATCCGAACTTAACGCCTTAAATTCTGCACTATCAAGGATCGATCTGTAACTAAGAATGTCTCCTTTGGAATGCCAAAGATGGCACAGCATCTCCCATCTTCCTCTCCCGATACCGGGTGCCCTGCCAATAGCAAATAAAACTTTCCTGTCGATTAGAGAACCAATTTTGATCATCTCAGATACATGGGACTTTCCGGTTGAGAGCGATGCACAAATCGTTTCTCTCTTATAACCGCTCATCTGTTGTTCAACGGCAAAAAGCCACTTCTCAATAAATGATAGGTCCTCGCGCGCCGAATTTTCTTCGCCCTGTATTATGACCGCCTCTTCGTTCGACAATTCTCGTATGGCCGCTTTGAAGCGAATACCGATCAGTTTAGCCGCGGCAAGCCGCCGACGCCCATATACGATTTGAAAGCGGTCAGGCTGACCGAGGATCGGGCGAACAAGACCAGGAACTAACTGCCCCCGCAATTTCATTGACTGAGTTATTTCAGCTATAGCGTCCAGATCATAGGTTTCATCGAAGCGATCGCGAATGTGAGAAGGAACGATTGAACCAACGTCAAGTTCAACAATTGCTTCACTGTTGTGGGACGATCCCTGCCCCGCGTCGTGTTGGTTTGGTATCTGCTTTGCCCCGGAGGTAAACATGATGCTCTATGATGAAGAATAATTGGCGCGATCGGAATGCGCCCTCACATCACAGCTTTGGTGTCCCGTAAGCGCTGTAGACATATCTTCAAAATCCTTTCGGTTCATGACCCGCATCCAAAAATCAATCGCGACGGCTTCAATCGCAGAGCTGCCAGCAAGATTACTTTTTTAAGCAATCCTACACTTGTTTGTCGAGAACCTAGAGAATTCAGCTTCATAGGCGGAATTTAACAGTCAATGAGCCGAGCTTTCGCTTAAGCGAACTGCTTGTGTGGGATAGTGGAGAAAAAAATGAGATATGCAGGTTTCGTATGTCGAAGTGCTATCCCCTGCCTCTCCCACCGAGTTGAGCAACTGGGCACCTACTCAGTGATGGGCAATTACTTCGGGTTGAAGTTTCGAAATTTGTCTATGAGACGCCAATATAGACCTTCGACTCTGTTACTTATTTATACCCGCAGCAAAAAGGCTTCCCGAGAATTTTCTCGCATTCCCTTTCTAAATGGTGTTTGCCGTCATGTGTTCCCAGCTGGGAACTTTTCCAACTTGTCTGTGATCGAGAATACACCGTCTCAGACATCAGAATGTCGGCTCCCCGTTTATTGCGGGATCAAAGTAATTATTGCTCAAAAGCTGCAATCAATGATAGATTCGTGTTGTTGAGAGCGATAATTCCTTGCAGCTGCGGTGCCTTAACGAAATCCTTGAACGGCCTGCTTTATCCCTCTTCAATGCTCCCTACATTGCTCGATTTCGGACGGTCGCTGCAACACAAGCAAAGACGTATTTCACTTCAGTTAGCGCGCTCATCTCTTTCATTTTCAAAAAGATGGTTAATAAATCATCCTCATAGGGTGGATCAGAAAAGAGCGCGTAAACCCGTACGATAATGAAACCGGCAATCCGACTTAAACCCCTCTGGATCAGGATTGCAGTCAGCGATAGTCCGGTGAAGCGGGGATAGCTCTAAAATCAGGCAGCGAGCGCGCCCCCCCTCCCCTGTTCTCGAGATATCCTACGATGCACCATTTTTGCATTTCAGAAAAAACTTAGATTAAAGGCATTTGTCTCTGAGCATTTGCCTTTCTCAAACTGTTGAACTCGCGGGTTGCTCCAACAGTAAGCGCGATATGGAAAACCGCCCAGTTCTGGCTTTCTCGACCAACGAGCGTAGATAGGCGCCGGCGCACCGGATTTTACTAATGCACTGTAATATCCAAGCAATCACCGCGGCTGTGTGCTCATGACCAAGATACGTTATGGCATCCCTATGCGCGGTGGGTGCTATTCCAAGGCAGCGAGCAACGACAACGCTTGCATCTTCAAGGTCGCGCCAAGACCGAATGGGTGCTGATGAATAGTCATTGATGTCCGGGCAGCTTCGTAACACGAGTTCAATGGTGACATCGATACGTTGTTTTAATGAGTGTAAAGGCGCTGGTCGGCTTTCTATCAAATCATGAGAATTTTCTTTTTGATCTTCTTTAAGAAATTCAGGATGTGATTCATTATGGTGCCGCTCATTTTGAGCATGATTGACGCTCATTTCCTCGACATCATTCAACAAATTCATAGAGTTAAGTAATTCTTCGCTCAAAGCGGAAAGTCTCGTCAGAATAGCTGTAAGTTCTTCGATTGATGCGCGACGGGGAATTGCCTCGACGATTGTGCGAAATTTATCGTGCAGTTCGCGATATTGATCGCGTTTGCTTTCGATATCGAGGGTATCGAACAACTGCGTTATGTCCCTGCGTTTGAGTGTAATACGTTCGCGCGTTCTCTTGAGAAGTTTAATGTCCGCCTGAATGCGTTCAGCCGCCGCTGCGATTTCGGACGCGCGTTCGAGCAAAGGAGCTACTGAGAAGCCGAAAGCCTCTTCGATCTCACCTGCTTGCGTTTTATAGGCATAACGTTTGCCGTTCGGACTGTCGCGGCGCAGGATCAAACCCGCCTCAATGAGAGAGGCCACGTGTCTGCGGAGCGTAGATTCAGGCATACCATGCGCGCGCAATGCCAATTGCCGGTTGGAGGGAAACACCACCAATCCTGACTTTGAGCCGATATCATTCTCGGGATAAAACGAAAGCAGTGCGCTGAGCACCGCAAGGCAGCGATCATTGAGGCCAAAGACCGATTTGGCGATGCAAAGCTGCTTATAGATCGCCCATCTATTGACTGAGGTTCCTGTCAATTTACTTGCAGCTAAACCTTTCAATTGGACAAACGACATCCTTCGCCCACGAAATGTGGACGTTACATTCTCCTGAATGTGCATTTTCCTTCACCTTTCATAAGGCAAAAGAAAACTGCCCGCCAAATTGACGCCTAATGCTCTTGACAGTGATTCATGGAAATGCGATTCTCTAAGCGACCAAACTTGAGGAAGGCTTCCATGACGGCAACGTTATCGGGGGCCTTTTTCTTTTGCTGTTATTCTCCAATGTTCTCAGTGTTTGTTTGTCTGTTTGTACTCGTTGTAGAACCGCTCTAGGTTGCCTGAGAGCCAGTCACTAAACGGCTTCGCATCCGAACTTGACAGTTCAATTGCCACACTCTTCGGCTTGTGTTTCATCGACACGTGAACAGCCTTATCGACTGATGACCAAGTCTTTTCAGCCGCTGCCTTCTTTGCTGGCGTCTTGGCTGCTGAGCGCGTGCTATACTTCTTCAGATAGTCGTGAAGCGCATCAAATCTCTCGTCTTCCGGCAAAGCCATGAAGCCGTCCGAGGCAAGCCTTTCAAGGGCTACGCTAAGATGTGCAGGGTTGAGAATGATCTGACGAAGCGAAAGCCACTTGTCGCGGCCAATCTTCTTTGTCGCCCCTAGTGCCATCAACATCTCTGATGGCACTGCCTCTATGACGCTCAGCATCTTTGATAAAAGTGCGTCATCGATACCAAGTGCGGATTTGACCACTTCTTTGGTCATGCCATTAGAGATCAGGTTCTGAGCGAAGTACGCACGCTCGATAAAAGACAGATTTGAACGTGCCGAATTTTCCTGACCCTGTGCGATCGCCGAGGCCTGGTCATCAAGCTTCTTGACGACGGCCTTTACCCTTATCCCCAGATCAAGGGCTACCCGAGCGCGACGATGCCCGAACACAACCATGTAACGTTCGCTGTTATGCGGATTAGGGCGGACCAATATCGGGGTCGCCTGTCCATGCTCATTGATGGCATCTCGAAGCGCAATCAGTTCAGCATCGTCTTCCGATAAGCGATCGGATGCAAAGGAAACATCCAGGAGCTGCGGATCGATTTCAACAATCGTTTCTCCGTCCATAAGGCGTTTGGTGTTTTCAGCCATCTCCTCAATGGACCGAACTACTGTTTTGGCAGCTCCTGTCATGCCGTAACCGCTTTTTGCGGCCGGCGCATCACTGTTGATGGACGAAAGATCGAGACTGGCGAAGGGATTCTTACGCGACATCGAAATTATCCTTCCGGCTCATTTCGTTTAACTGACTGAAATTTCGATGGAAAACGTCTGAAAAAACGGCTGACAAAAAACTCATTTTCGCCCCCACGTCTGATGGATCAGTTCTGCCACTTCGCCGTTTGAGGCATTGAGGCTTTCCATTGCCCGTTCATAAGTTGAACGCACGAAGTCCCCCTTCTCCACTTCGTAGAGCGTCTGTTTCTTGATTGATGCGTCTGAAATTGCCGTTGATTTGAGCACATGGTTTTTCAACATGTTCTGCGTGAACATCGACTGCATAAATCCGACCATCTGAGCTTGCGGGATATCGGTGGGTTCAAACCGCGTGATAAGATAGCGGAACCATTTAACTTTAATTTCAGCGCCAGCATCTGCAACAGAAGTCATGATGCCGCCTAGCATTTGCAAGAATTGGGACATCGACATGATGTCGAGCATCTGTGGGTGAATGGTGATCAGAATTCCAGTCGAAGCCATCAATGCTGTAATGGTGAGATATCCGAGCTGCGGTGGGCAGTCGATGACAACAACATCGTATTTGTCTTCAATCTCTTTAAGGGCATTGACGATACGCAGATGGAACAAGCGTCCCTCTTCGCCTTTGCGCCCGGAGATCGCAAGCGGAACGTCGTATTCATATTCCTGCAACAGCAAATTTGCCGGAACGATATCGAGATTAGGGATATTGGTTGATTGAACAATCTCGGCGATCGGCTTTTTCTCATCATCAAAGCGCAAAGCTTCGTAGAGCGATGCAATCTCGTCGAGCTCTGGCTGAATGCCAAACAGCGAAGTCAGCGACGCTTGTGGATCGAGGTCGATCGCCAGAACACGATGTCCAGTCAGAGCAAGATATTGCGCGAGATGGGCTGAAGTGGTTGTCTTGCCTGAGCCGCCTTTGAAATTGACGACAGAGAGGACCTGCAGCGGCTCGCCTTCTTTGCGACGTGGTAGATAAACCCGCTTGTCGGATTTTTTGTTTTCTTCAAGATAACCACGCAGTTCGAGCATTTGCTCTGCCGTGTAGTAGCGGCGGCCTGAAACCACCTCGATTTCAGGGCCTTTGCCTTCGCTATGTAGCTGTCTTAAATGCGACTGCGTCACGCCAATAAGATCTGCAACCTCCGGCAGTTGAAACTTTCGAAGTGTCTTTCTGGCGTCCGGCGGGTATTGTTGTGTGCGCAACATGTTGAGCGCGCCAGAGATTTTTGAGCCCTGGCTGGCGATTTCGTGGTCAAAACGGGTCGCATTGTGTTCGTTCATTTGGTGAACTAAGGTCCTAGCTAGTGACACTTTCGCAAAAAAGCGTCAGGCATTCAAATTTTCGCAACTATAATTCCGATTCTGGCTGAGCTGCAAGGAATTTAAGGTTAACAAAAGGTTAACGCTAAAACTGAATGTCTATTAGGCGATTGTATTATTTCTTCTTGCAAACCCATCGTGGATTAACTCGGAGTTTATGAAGTCAATAAATGTGATTCAAAAGAAAAAACCGCTAGTATTTATAAGCTTTTTCTTGTGACCTTATTGATTGTAACCGCCTTTAAGCCTTAGCTGTTGCTCTGCAGTTCGAAGGCATTTTAATCTAAGCGGAAACGTTCCAATGTAACGTTCGCGAACCTTCTTGGTATTAAGTAAAGCACGAAATTGGCTGGATCGATTCTTTGATTTGTTTCGATCTTTATCTCGTTTACACCCAATGTCTATAGAATGAGATTAAAAGCGGCGAGCGGACGAACCTTGTGAAATCGGCTAACGGATTGAATAGTCATCATAAATCAATAAAAAGTACGGCTGACAAATCCGCGCAGGAGGTCGAGCCTATTCTCCATAGCTTTCTACAGCTCCAATGGTCTGATGGTGCGACTACGGCGGTACTTGGTATACGGTTGCACCAGAAACGACTGGTAGGAAAAGAAAATCTCAGTTTTTTGGAGTGGGGTCTAGCTTCCCTCGCCTCCACCGCGTTGAGAGTTACACGGAGAACGTTTTGAGCAATTGTCGGCTGAATATTAGGGTGTGTTTTAGCTGACAAATGCTCTTTCAATAACGAAGTGAGCTGGCGCGTTGTTCGAACCCTCCTCGAAACCTAAGCTTTCAACAATGGTTTTCAAATCACGTGTCATCGCTATCGAGCCGCAAATCATGATGCGGTCTTGTTCTTTGCAGAACTGAGGAAGATTTAGATCGTCGAAAAGACTTCTATCCGCAATTTTCTGCGTTATTCGGCCCTGCCGCCGAAATTCATCTTGAGTGACTGTCGGATAGAACGAAAAATGCCCCTCTGTGAATTCTCTGATCGCTGGATTGCTTTTCATCCTTGCCATCAGATCAAATCCGTAATCGAGTTCTGCTGCCATGCGGCAACATTGAACGAGAATGACCTGGTCGAAGGTTTCATACGTTTGTGGGTCTTGGATCACACTGGCAAAAGGAGCTATCCCTGTTCCAGTCGAAAGCATCCAAAGCCTGCGGCCGGGCAACAATGCGTCAAGGACGAGGGTGCCCGTCGTTTTGGGGCGAATGAGGAGGCTGTCACCAGCGCTGAGCTTTTGGAGGTGCTGCGTGAGCGGACCGTCTTCGACTTTAATCGAAAAGAACTCAAGTTTCTCTTCCCATGCAGGGCTCGCAATCGAGTAGGCACGGAATATCGGCTTTGTAGAATTTGGAAGCCCGATCATTGCAAACTCACCCGATCGAAAGCGGAAGGTTGGCTCTCTGGTGGTTGTGAATGAAAACAGTCGATTGGTGTAGTGGGTGACTGACAGGACGGTCTCAACTAGCACGCCAGATGGGATCGGAAATGACGAGGAAGCAATGTCTAAGGGCGCTGTTTGAAAACTCATGTTCTTACTCATGCTGATATACAGAAACGGGAGAGGGCATCCCAGAACCGGTCATGTGACCGATCGATATTGACGCTGCTGCCAGACGAGAGGGGTGCGTTGCTGATCAAGATCAATATCAACCACGCCACCGGCAAACAGCACATGAGACGGTGTTTCTATCGAGCCCAGCAAGGTACAATCCATAACTGCCAAAGCGCCATTTAACCGAGGGTGGCCAGACTTCCATGCGGACCATTGACCGTTGTCGAACCGCCGTTCTAACGCCGTGTGTCCTGCGAAAGCGTCTGCAATCGGCTGTTGTCCCTGTGCAAGGAGCGCAATCGAGAACCCTTCAGTCCTCAAGACGTGATCGACGACCCGGCTACTGACATCTATCGAAATGAGAAGGGCAGGGGGTTCCGCTGATAGCGACATGACGGATGTAACAGTGCGGCCAATCTTTTCAACGCCCAGCCGTGTTGTCACCACACAGACGGTCGATGCCGCAGCCGCCATTCCATCCCGGAACAAGCTTTTTCCCACCAGTGGTCGCAACGGTGATTGCAGCGCGAATTTCTGCGGAAATTCAAATTGATTGAATGCCGTCATCATGAACCCTTCCCTGGCTTTTCAGAAAAGAGATCGCGAAACTTATCGGCAACACCATGCATCTGGGCTGCATTCGCAGGCGGCTGGCCAATAGAAATAATGTTGGGCCACAATTCGGAATATTTTGTATTGAGCTCAAGCCAGAATTCCATTCCTGGCTCAGTGTCGGGTTTGATTGCGTCGATCGGGCATTCGGGTTCGCAGACGCCGCAATCAATACACTCGTCCGGGTGAATGACGAGCATGTTCTCGCCTTCGTAAAAGCAATCCACAGGACAGACTTCAACGCAATCCATGTGTTTGCAGGCGATACATTCTTCGGTGACAACATAGGTCATTTCTGATCCTGGATTATGGATTTAGGATGCCGCCCAACGACGGGCGAAGGGCGGCGAACCTTTTTGCTAGTCGAGGTTGCTCTCGGCAAATTCGTAATTGGCAAGCTTATCGAGGAAATTGCTGACATAATCCGGGCGACGGTTGCGGAAGTCGACGTAGTAGCTGTGCTCCCAGACATCGAGACCAAGCAGTGGCTTGCCTTCCCCGGTTGCGATCGGGTTGGAGCCATTAGGGGTATTCGTGACCGCGAGCTTGCCTGCTGAGGACAGAACGAGCCAGGCCCAACCCGAGCCTAACTGCCCTACTGCCTTGGCTTTGAAAGCCTCTTTGAAGGCGTCAAATGAACCAAAGTCCTCATCAATCTTGGCTGCCAACCGACCTGGAATTTTTCCACCTTCCGGTGAAAGTGCATTCCAGAAATGAATATGGTTCCAATGTTGGCCGGCATTGTTGAAAACTGCTGCAAGCGAAGTCTGCCCATGTGACATCAGGATGATCTCTTCGAGTGACTTACCCTTCAGATCATCGTTCTTCTCGACAAACCCGTTAAGCGCAGTCACATATGCCTGGTGGTGTTTGCCGTGATGCAGTTCTAGCGTTTCTTGGCTCATTCCGCCGCCTGCCAGCGCGGAAGTGGAATAGGATAAGGAGGGCAGTTCAAAAGTCATGGAGAAGCTCCAATTGAAGTTGATCTTGCGTTTTATGGGCGCAAGCGATAATTAAACAAGCATACGCTTTGAAAAACATTGTAGGGAATATGTCAAGCTCTAACTTGGAAAATAGCAACTGGTCGCCGCGCAACCCTGCGGAACGTATTCTGATGCAGCTTAAGATGCATGGCGGTCTGACGGCTGCAGCACTGGGCAAGAAGCTTGGAACAACGGGAGAGGCCGCGCGCCAGCAATTAGCGAAGCTTGCCGAGGAAGGATTGGTTGCCGCCCGGAACATCTCGGCAGGTGTCGGGCGGCCCACGCAAATGTGGGAACTGACGCTTGCCGCGCAAGCTAGGTTCCCCGATACGCATGCAGCGTTAACGGTACAACTGCTTGATATTCTGCGCAGTTCTCTCGGTGAAGATGCGCTCGACAGCATAATTTTGAAGAGGGAAGAGGAGACGCGAAAAGCGTACGAACAAGCAATGAGCGGCCTTGACGATCTGAAAGAGCGTGTTGTCGCATTGGCAGCGCTGCGATCAAGCGAAGGATATATGGCGCAAGTTGAAGAGACGCCTGACGGCTTCTTAGCACTCATCGAAAACCATTGCCCGATCTGCGCTGCTGCAGCCTCATGTCAGGGCTTCTGCCGTGCCGAACTACAGGTTTTCAGGTCAGTACTGGGCGAAAATACCGTCGTCGACCGCGTCGAACACATCGTTCAGGGAGGACGTCGCTGTACCTATTTGATCAAGGACATGATTGCATGAGCTCCTGCCCCTCACAGATAGAGCCAACAAATAAGCGTGCGTTGTCTCACGAAGCGCTCGATGAAGTGACGATCCGCATGGTTGTCGATCGCTTTTATGCCTTGGCACGTGAGGATGCGCTGATAGGCCCCGTTTTCAAGAGCGCTATATCGGATGCGCAGTGGCAAAACCATCTGAATATAATTGCAGATTTTTGGAGCTCGCTCCTTCTTGGAAGCGGCCGATACAAGGGCAGACCTTTGCCCAAACACATTGCTCTTCCAGAAATTTCTGACGCAAACTTCAGGCGCTGGCTTGGTATTTTTCGTTTTACAGTGACGGAGCTTTGTTCAGCCGAGATCGCCAATTTGTTCATGGAGCGAGCACAACGCATCGCGAATGCGTTTCGAATGAATATTCGTATGCACAGATCAGAAGATCTCGTGTATCTGCGTCCATTGGAGCCCGATATTTTCGACCTCAAGACCTGTTGACTGGAAGACCTGATGCAGCTTTTTGAGACGAATTATGCGCTTGCAAGTCACAATACGTTCGGACTTTCGTCTGTTGCACAGTTTGCAAAGACGTTGAACACGCAAAAAGACGCCATTCAACTCGCAAATTTCGCTCATCAGCAAGGCCTGCCGTTTTATTTGATTGGTACCGGCAGCAATCTTATACTTCGACCGAAAATCTCAGCTGTTGTCGGCCTCATGAACATTTTGGGGCGAAAATTAATAGGCTCGGACGCAGATCATCACTTCATAAAGGCCAGCGCCGGAGAAGATTGGCCGCAATTTGTGATTTGGACGATCAAGCAAGGTTTTAGCGGACTTGAAAATCTTGCGGGGATCCCCGGAACAGTGGGAGCAGCGCCAGTACAAAATATCGGTGCCTACGGGCTAGAACTGGCTGAACGATTGCATGCACTTACCGCATATGATGTGAAAGTCGGCGCGGTTGTCACGCTTTCGCGCGAAGAATGCGGCTTTTCTTATCGAAACAGCGTCTTTAAAGCGACAAATCGCTATATTGTCCTCGATGTGACCTTTGCTCTGCCAAAAAAATGGCGCCCGGTGCTTACCTATCAGGGGCTAAACGGAGAAACTTTTGCGAATGCGTCCGCGGTCATGGACCGGGTATTGTCCATCAGAGCCGTTAAACTGCCCGACTGGAAAATCCTGGGCAATGCCGGTTCCTTCTTTCATAATCCGGTGGTTGATCCGGATTTTGCTAACGGTATTGAAGGCCCACCCCGACACTTGAAAAGCGATGGTCGCGTGAAACTCTCTGCCGCATGGCTAATCGATGCTTGCGGACTAAAAGGAAAAAGGATTGGGGGTGCATCGGTGTACGAACATCATGCCCTTATTCTGGTTAACCTCGGTGAGGCCACCTTTGAAGATGTCTCCTTGCTTGCGAAGTTGGTTCAAACAACTGTTTATGAGCAGTTCGGTGTAAGCTTAGTGCAGGAACCTTTGACCTTTTAAGTCTTGCGCAATCCGAAATCCGAAATACGCTCTTCACCTTATTGCCTTTTGCGAACGATGCGCGACCTATGGCGGTAAAACCGACACGACATCTCGTGACATCGTTTTGGGGCGTAACTCATTTAATTCTAATGCTTGCGAGCGCCAGACGCTCAACGGACTATGTTTGGCGGTGGTATCTTTCGGAGGGATTCGACGATATCAGGACGCTGCTCGGCAACAGCTGTGACAATTGCTTCGGAAAGAGCAAAGATTGCGGATGGTGAGTTTGGTAAGAATTCACTTTTCGCGGTTGCGTAAAGGACGATATCTGCGAGAGAGGCGAGCGGTGATGTCGGGCTATCGGTTATAACCAGTATTCTCGCGTGTTTGGACCGGGCAGATTTTGTCAGTTCCAGTGTGCTTTGCGAGTATCGCGGCATCGATATCGCAATCACCACATCGTTCTGGCCAATAGCGTTAATTACATTGCTCGCGTAAGAACTCGCACCACGAAGAAGCGCGTTGGTGACGCTTTTTTCGGTGTAAAGCGCTAACCCTTCCTCCAAATAGGCTGCAGCATAGTGGCTGGCGCCGGTTCCTAGAATAATAATTCGATTTGCCTGAAGGAGCGAATGAATAAAATTGTCTGCGGTCGCACCGTCGATATTTGAGATCGCATCTTTAATTTTATCCACGCTATTAATGAGTTGCCGGTGTAACGTCGAACTCCTTCCATCAGGGCCGAAGCCTTCACCATCCGTGGTTTGTTGATGGCCCGGGACTGTCTGGAAATCAGAAACAATTCTTTCCCGGAATTCGCTAAACCCGCTATATCCAACAGTTCTGACAAAGCGGGTAATTGTAGCAGTCGAGCTACCGCTTGCTTCTGCAACGCCTTCTATGGACATAGCCACAACGTCGAGAGGCCGTGCCAATACAAAGTCCGCGATCTTCTGATGTGACTTGCTCAGAGACGGGTAAACCTCTGCCATCCGCTGCGCGAATTCGGACTTGGGACTCAAGGTAGCAGCCATTGATCATTTCCGTCGTTGACGTCTAGAAATTTTCATATAATCTAAAAATGAAAATAATCACATCAAAAAAGATGTATATTCCAAGGGAACGATTTAATTATGTACAAAACGCTCGTGATAGCTAGCTTTTTTGCGACCACAGTTCTGGGCGGCGCGGCAAATGCCCAGACTCTTAAGGTTGCGCTTTCATCAGAAGCGACCGCCGTCGACCCGCACTACCATGATCTCACCCCGAACAATGCCCTGGCAGCGCATATATTCGATAGCCTGACACGTCAGGACGAGAAGCAGAAATTGCATCCAGCCCTTGCTGAATCCTGGGAGAATGATGGTAAAAACAAATGGACCTTCAAGCTCCGGGAAGGCGTCACGTTCTCTGATGGAACGCCGTTCACTGCCGACGATGTGGTTTTCACTTTCTGCCGGACGCTGAAGAACGAGACTGCCGTTTCAGGTTCATTTGCCGACATTACAGCGAATTTTGCTTCTGTTGAAGCACCTGATGCCAAAACCCTGATCATTACGACAAAGGTTCCTGAACCATTGCTTGCTACCTTTATGGGAACAGTCGGCATCTTAAGTTCTTCGATTGTGGCGCATGATAAGATTACGTTCGATCCAGCTAAGAATTGCGGCGTCACAGGAACATGGCCCGTTGTGGGCGATTTTAACGATGGCAAGAAAGCGATCGGAACTGGACCGTATAAGTTCAAGAATTATGTGAAGGGCTCGGTTATCGAACTCGAGCGCAATGATAAATACTGGGGTGAAAAAGAACCTTGGGAAGCTGTCCGCTTTATTCCTGTACCCAATGCTGGAACGCGACTAGCGGGCCTGCTTGCCGGTGATTACGATCTCGTTGAGAACCCGGCTGCGCGTGACTTGACCCGGATCAAGGATGACAAGCGTTTTGTTGCAGAAGTCACTCCGACAACCCGTGTAATATACTACCAGCTCGATGTTGGTCGCAATCAAAGCCCGTTCGTCAAATCCGCTGATGGAAAAAACCCGCTGCAGGACGTTCGTGTGCGTGAAGCCATCTCTCTTGCGATTGATCGCAAAGCAATTATCGCTCGCTTGATGGACGGTGCTGCGGAGCAGGCAAACGAATTTTTGCCGAAGGGTATGTTCGGTACTCTGCCTGAGGCGCCGGAGCTGCGTTATGATCCGGCGGCTGCTAAAAAGCTACTCGCTGAAGCCGGTTACCCGGATGGATTTCAGCTCACCCTTTCAACGACCAATGATCGTTACATCAATGACAGCCAGATTACGCAAGCCGTCGCGCAGTATCTGACACAGATCGGCATAAAAGCCGATGTGGATGCAATGACACGGGCTCTTTATTTTCCGCGTCGTTCGAAGAAAGAATTAAGCGTCGCCATCGGTGGATGGGCATCGACCAGCGGCGAGGCCTCGTCATTCCTGCGTCAGTGGCCTGCATCCCCCAATGAGGCTGGGACCATGGGTGGATCCAACTACGGTGGTTATAATAATCCGGCCTTCGACAAGCTGATTTATGAAGCGGTAGAAACAATGGACGATGACAAGCGTTCCGCCTTGTTACAGCAAGCAACGACCGAGGTGCTCAAGGATTACGCATTCATTCCATTGCATTTTGAAAGCGGCATTTGGGCGCACAAAGCGGATATCAGTTTCACGGGCCGTTCGGACCAATTCACACTCGCTATGTCCGCAAAGCCTGCGAAGTAGTTATCTTCGACAAGTATCATTCGGGTAAAATGTGATGACTGCATATGCTTTGCAGCGCTTGATCCAAAGCGCTCTGGTGCTGCTCGCCGTTTCGGTTGCCGTCTTCTTTGCAATATACGGCATCGGGGATCCGATTGAGCTTCTTGTTCCACCACAGGTCAGTGCCGCTGAAAGGCTGGCACTGATCAAAAGACTGGGTCTAGACCTTCCGGTCTGGCAGCAATATTTCACCTTCCTGGGAAACGCACTGAAAGGCGATCTTGGGACGTCCTTTGTCCATGGAGTGCCGGTTGTCTCTCTGATACTGGGAAGGCTTCCGGCCACATTGGAGCTGGTGTTTCTTTCAATGAGCTGCGCGACAATTGTGAGCGTACCGCTAGGCCTTTATGCTGGCCTTAATACCGAAAGCCGTTTCTCGCGTCTGGTTATGGCCGGTACTGTCATCGGCTTCTCCCTTCCAAGCTTTTGGAAAGGAATGATGCTGATCCTGCTATTCAGTGTTGTTCTTGGTTGGCTTCCAACCGCGGGTAGGGGGGATACCGTCGATATTCTGGGGTTTCAGACCAGCTTGTTTACCCTCGATGGTCTCCGCCACCTCGTTTTGCCAGTGCTGAATCTTGCAATTCCAACATCCGCCTTGCTGGTGCGCCTGGTTGCTGCTGGTGCAACGGAGGCGACAACGCAGGACTATGTCAAATTTGCCAGAGCCAAGGGTGTACGCCACAAGCGTATCGTTTTCCGCCATATCATGCGCAATATTCTGATCCCCGTTATTACTGTCGCAGGTATCGAGTTCGGCAGTCTGGTGGCTTTCTCTACCATTACTGAAACCGTATTCTCGTGGCCCGGAATGGGTAAACTCCTGATCGATAGCATCTATCAACTCGATCGTCCGGTTGTCGTTGCTTACGTGATGCTTGCAACCCTGCTTTTTGTTGGAGTCAACTTCCTTGTAGATGTGCTTTACGCGGCCCTCGACCCAAGAGTGAAGCTTTCGGGAGAAATGGTATGATCAAACCGACCATTCCTCAATTTGCCAACACGCCTTTGAGAAAAAAGGTGCTCAAGCGCATTCGCAGCAAGCCTACCATGCGTGGCGCAGCCATACTGCTTGGGTGCCTTGTTATTCTCGCGATCCTCGCCCCATTTATCGCACCCCAGGACCCCTATGATCTTTCTTCGTTAAGTGTGATGGACAACCGCTTGCCGCCGGGTTCATCAAGCATGGCTGGTATGAACTACTGGTTAGGCACGGACGCGCAAGGGCGCGACATGGTCAGTGCGATCCTTTACGGACTTCGTACAAGCTTGCTAGTTGGCCTCTTGTCTACGCTAGGCGCAATGATTATCGGCGTGACGGCAGGATTGTTTGCAGCCCAGATTGGTGGTTTCGTCGACACCATCATCATGCGTCTGGTCGACTTCATGCTCGGGTTCCCATCGATCCTTGTCGCTCTTGTGCTTCTAGCCTCCGTTGGTCGCGGAGTAGATAAGGTGATTTTCGCCATTATCGTTGTTCAGTGGGCGCAATATGCCCGTCTGATGCGCGCCTCCGCCATGGTAGAAAGGCGCAAGGAATATATAGAGGCCGCCGTCAATTTCGGCCTTCCAACGCGCCATATCATGCTCGCGCATTTGCTTCCCAATTCGGTCGGTTCCGTGCTTGTCATGTCCACTATCAGCATTGCAGGCGCCATAACCCTTGAAGCCACCCTGTCGTTTCTCGGCGTTGGGGTCCCTGTCACTCAACCTTCACTTGGACTTTTGATCGCCAATGGCTTCGAATATTTGCTCTCTGGTGAATATTGGATTGCCGTGTTCCCTGGGATTGCCCTCGTTCTGTTGATCATTTCGCTAAACTTCATCGGGGATCGCGTTCGCCGCAGCTTCAATGTGAGGGCCAACACATGACGGCACTTTTAGATATCCAGGGACTGCGGACAGTCTTTCACTTGCTTGGCGGCGCTTGGTCTGCGGTAGACGGCGTTGATCTCACCGTCGAGCGCGGCGAAATCCTTTGTCTGGTAGGAGAATCCGGGTCTGGGAAATCGGTCACAGGTTTTTCCATCGTCCAACTGATTGACGCACCTGGAGAGATTGTCGAAGGCAAGATATTCTTCGATGGCGCTGATCTCTGCGCGGCTTCTGATGAAGAGTTGCGTTCACTGCGTGGCGACCGCATTGCCATGATCTTTCAGGATCCGCTTTCCACCCTCAACCCAGTTTTGACAATCGGGGAGCAGATGCTTGAGGCAATTTTTGAGCATCGTAATTCTAGCCGTGACGACGCGCGCAGAGAAGCGATGGACGCCTTAACAAGAGTTGGGATTTCATCGCCTGAAGCACGGCTCAAACAATATCCGCACGAGTTTTCAGGAGGAATGCGTCAGCGCGTGGCCATTGCGATCGCGTTGCTCAATAGTCCTGATCTTATCATCGCTGATGAGCCGACAACCGCATTGGACGTTACTATACAGAGCCAGATCCTTTACGAAGTACAACAGCTTGTGCGTCAAACTGGAACCGCTGTTTTGTGGATTACACACGACCTGGCCGTTGTTGCAGAACTGGCTGATCGGGTCGCGGTCATGTACGCCGGACAGATTGTTGAAAGCGGGTCGGTGGATGATGTGCTCGATAAACCGATGCATCCTTACACGCTTGGCCTGCTTCGTTCTTCGACCGGTATGGTTCAGCCAGGCGAACGTCTTCATCAAATCAACGGAAATGCTCCCCGCATTGATGCGCGCCCGTCTGGATGCCCATTCCGAACGCGGTGTGAGCGGGCAATCGAGATCTGCATAACGACTTATCCGGAAAAACAGATACTGGGTGATCATAGCTTTCGATGCCATAATCCGGTTGCAGCGCTGGAGGTAGTCTCGTGAACGATATTTTGTTCGAGATGAAAAGCGTCAGCAAATATTTTGAATCCAGAGCGACAACGGCCGAAAAGATCCTGAGTCTTGCCGGAAAAAAGCAACCCAATCGGCTCCTGCGCGCCGTCGATGGTGTCGATCTCAGTGTGAGGCAAGGCGAGGTTCTTGGTCTGGTTGGGGAATCGGGCTGTGGTAAATCCACATTGGCACGCATGGCGACCGGCATTCACCAACCCACGGCCGGAGATGTCCTCTACAAGCATAAAAACGTCCGCGACTTACGCAACCGCGAAAAGCTGGAGTTCCTGCTTAGAGTACAAATGATTTTTCAGGATCCTTTCGCTTCACTTGATCCTAGAATGAAGGTTCACGATATTGTTGCCGACGCGCTGAAGGTTCACAAGCTAGCGCCGAAAAGCCAAATCTCAGGCATCGTTGATCGCGCTCTGGAGGAAGTAGGCCTTGATGTCGCTTATCGTGACCGCTATCCCCATCAGTTTTCCGGAGGGCAACGCCAGCGTATTGGCATAGCGCGCGCACTAGCCGTTAAGCCGGATTTTCTTGTTTGCGACGAACCGGTCTCCGCCCTTGACGTATCCATCCAGGCTCAGGTCATTAATCTCTTCATGGATTTGAGGGAGCGGTATGGATTGACGTACCTGTTTGTCAGCCATGATCTTGGGGTGGTTCGGCATATAAGTGACCGAATTGCGATCATGTATCTAGGCCGTATTGTCGAGATCGGCGCAGCTGCCGATATATTTGCAAATCCGGCCCACCCCTATAGCGCTGCATTGCTGAATGCGAGCCCATCCGTCAAACGCCGCAAGCGCAATTTCGAGCCGTTGAAGGGGGATCTGCCTTCGCCACTGGCGCCCCCAAAGGGCTGTCCGTTCCATCCTCGATGTCCGCAAGCCATGGCTGTGTGCCGTGATCATCGTCCCGAGTTGAAAGAAATCGCCTCTCGTCAGAGTGTGGCGTGCCATTTGCACAATCTGGAGTATCAATGATTACATCGTCGCTTAATCCAGTAACCGGGGCAAGTGTATTGCCTTTCCTCGACAGGTTTCACCCTGACCACCCTTTGCAGGTAAACTTCTACCGACCAGCGCACCATAACCCGAACAGCCCTGTGGTGATTGTACAGCATGGAATGCTGCGTAACGGTGATGAGTATCGGGATTTCTGGATACCAGCAGCTGAAAAACACGGGCTGTTAATTGCTGCACCAACCTTCTCTGATGCTGCTTTCCCGATGGCTGAAAGTTATAATAACGGTCTCGTATTAGATCCGTCGGGAAATGTTCGTGAGCCTCAAGAATGGCTATACGGGGTTCCCGCGCGCGTGTTTGCTGCCTTGAAGGCGTCCGGGGTCACTACCCAAGAACGTCCCTACCTTTATGGGCATTCGGCAGGTGGGCAATTTGCGCATCGGCTTCTCGCCACACAGCCAACTTATCCTTTCTGTGCTGTCATAGCTGCAAATCCGGGCTGGTATACCTTGCCGGATATGGAGCGGCGCTTTCCAGAAGGCATGGGAGCCATTGGTTTGTCTGAGGAACAGCTTGCCCGCTGGTTCGCCTATCCAATGCACATATTTGCGGGCGATCAGGATATCGCCGAAGACGATCCGAACCTTCCTTCTCAGCCCGAAGCGCTGGCGCAAGGCCCATCACGTTTTAAGCGCGCACATTTTTTCTATGCCTATGCGCTGGAACAGGCAAGAAAGCGTGGTCTACCTTTCGAATGGAAGCTGATAGACATAGAAGGTGTTGGCCATGACGGCGCTGCTATGTCTCGTGCAGCTGCCGCGTTCTGGTTTGAAAACAGGATTCCCCCGGCCTCCGAACTTGTGTTTGATGATGCGGCACAGCTCTAAAAGCAGAAATTGGAAAATGCTATGAATGCAAATAATCGAAAAGACCTCTGGCAAAAAGTCGATGCTGAAAAAGAACGGCTTATTGAGCTCAGCGATCGCGTTTGGGGCATGCCTGAAGTTTGTTATACAGAGTTTCGCTCAGTCGCTGAACATAAGGCTGAACTTTTGCATCACGGCTTCCGCGTCACTGAAGCGATAGCGGATATCCCAACCTCTGTTATTGGTGAGGCGGGAGAGGGCGGACCTGTTATTGCATTTTTAGGCGAGTTTGATGCGCTCCCAGGTCTGAGCCAAGAGGCGGGTCAGGCCGAGCACAAACCATTGCACGAGGGCGGAAATGGTCACGGTTGTGGGCATAATCTCCTTGGATCAGGTGCGATGCTCGCTGCAATTGCGCTCAAGAATTACCTGGCCGAAAAAGGCATTGCTGGACGGGTGCGCTATTATGGCTGTCCGGCCGAAGAGGGGGGCGCGGCGAAGACGTTCATGGTTCGCGCCGGAGCATTCGACGACGTCGACATTGCCATTTCATGGCATCCCTACAGTTTTTGGGAAGTCGCTCCGGCGCTTTCTCTTGCCAATACGCGTGCGGACTTCACGTTCAAAGGCCGTGCAGCTCATGCAGCCGCCGCTCCTCATTTGGGGCGCAGTGCACTTGATGCTCTCGAACTAATGAGCGTTGGTGTGAATTACATGCGTGAACATATGCCATCTGACGCGCGTGTTCACTCTGCAATTTTGGATGCAGGCGGCATCGCGCCCAATGTTGTTCAGGCTCATGCTCGGGTTCGTTATTCAATTCGCGCGATGGAACTGCAAGATATGCATGATCTTGTTCACCGTGTGCATAAAATTGCACAGGGGGCAGCGATGATGACCGAGACGACGGTTGAGATGAGCATCGTAAGTGCGGTATCCAACACGCTTGACAATAAGCCGCTCGAACATGCGCTCTATACAGCCATGGATGAATTGGGTGCTCCCGATTTTGATGAGCAGGATCGCGCTTTTGCCCGTGAAATTCGTAAAACATTCTCTGAACAAGATATAGCCTCCGTTTTCAAGGCGATTGGCATGCCAATCACCGAGGAGCCGCTCGCAAACTTCCTAACCCCTGAAAATACCAATCGGAAGCCGTTTATCGGGTCGACCGATATCGGTGATGTGAGCTGGGTTGTCCCAACAGTGCAGGTCCACGCTCCAACGGTTGCTATCGGCACACCGTTTCATACCTGGCAGATCGTTGCACAAGGCAAGTCGCCAGCTGCTCATAAAGCAATGGTTCATGCTGCAAAGGCAATGGCTGCGACGGGTCTCAACGCTATTGTCGATCCACAATTGTTGGAAAATGCGAAAGCAGCGCTGGCTGAACATACTGCGAGAACACCATATGTTTCGCCACTGGGTCCAGATGTCATGCCGCCCTTGAATATGTCTCGCGGATAAAGGCAAGAGAATTTCGGAAAAAAATAAGACAAGAGGGTTGGCCGTGCGGCAATTTTTATAATTCTGCACGGTCGTTAATCCATCCTGACCAAAAGACGGCCTTGGTTGCCTTAACTTCGCCCCATCAAATGCAGTACCGAGATCGGTATTTGAAAACTGCGAATTAATGGAGCAAATCAATGAATGGGCGGACGCAATTACTCAAAGCGCTTGCGCTGATATCAGTTCTCTGCCCCTCAATGGCTGTCGCCGGCGATTTTAGCGCATATGCTCAAAAAGCTTTTTCTCCAGTCATTGAGAATTATAAAATACCGGGTTTGGTTGTCGGCGTTACCCGCAATGGTGTTCATGAGTTTTATACGGCAGGTCTTGCGTCGCGAGCAGATAATCGCCCGGTAACGCCCGATACGCTTTTCGAACTCGGTTCGATAAGCAAAGTCTTTACAGTGACACTCGCGGCTCTGGCTGAACAACGCGGAAAGCTCAACCTCAACGACACGCTTGCCCATCATCTTTGTGAAGACACCTGTTCAATCGGCAATAATCTCACCTTGATGGATCTTGCTACCCACCATTCCGGCGGACTGCCTTTACAGGTTCCAGATAGCGTTAAAAACGTGGAAGGTTTGATAAATTGGCTTAAGGATTGGCAACCCTCTCACCCGGGTGCGCGCAGTTATTCCAACATCAGCATTGGAATGCTCGGTTATATTTCCGGTAAGGCAATGGGTAGCAACTACCCAAAGGCCGCCCAAACGGTGCTATTTCCTGCACTTGGCCTCACCAATTCCTGGATTGATGTGCCTGAAGAAAAGATGCCGCTTTATGCATATGGCTATGATCGCAAAACGGATGCACCCATCAGGGTTTCGCCCGGTGTTTTGGATGCGGAAGCCTATGGGGTCAAGTCGAGCGCTCGGGATATGCTCAAGCTTCTCGATATAGAGTTGGGTGAGGCTGAAACCTCGGCTGAAATAAAAGCTGCCGTTGAGCGGACCCAGCAAGGGCAGTTCAAGACGGATTTCTTTACTCAAGCCATGATCCTTGAACAATATCCATGGCCGGTGAATATCAAGGACATGCTTGCAGGAAACGGCTATGATTTCATTATGAAACCCCAACCGATGCAAAAAATAACGCCGTCCCTGCCGGCACAAAGACAAGTTCTCATCAACAAAACCGGCTCAACGAATGGATTTGGCGGCTATATCGCTGCAATCCCAAGTGAGAAACTTGGTATTGTGGTGCTCGCGAATAAAAACTATCCGAACGAAGCGCGCATCGAAGCGACCTATTTGCTTATTCAAGCATTGCTGAAACAGTAAGCCGGAAACTGCCCAGTGTGTCGGGTATGGAGGCGGAGGAATTCAAAGCTGGTCTTTGGAGCCAGCGCGGAGCCAGATACTAACAAAAATAGATTTAGCCGACGCCTTTTCACCAGGCTTGGTCGGCTAAATTGGCAAAACTAACATCTTTGGACCTTCACCACCTTTGAATCTTCAGTGTCTTCTTCGGCTTCGCCAAAAAAGGCAGGCATGAGAAAAGTCATTCAGGACAAAGCTCGGCATCGGCTATTTAGCGAAAATCACGGGTTTTAACCTTGATTTGATCGAGATGAAGATAAGGATCAGGCATATCGCGTGGTTTCGGCATCCCACGCCGGTCGGGCGCAGGCGAGCCATGATGAAATTCATCGCCTCTTCCATGTGGCAATGGAAATGCAGTTTCCCGGTTGCCGATGCCGGCGAGTTCAGATGAAAGATCCGTTATATGATGCGCGACGATATGAATGACGTCACCTTCACGTTGAACGCGCCCTTTTATGCCGATCATTCCACCACCGAGCACCGCACTCCGATATTTTTCAAACACTTTTGTCCATACCACGAGATTGGCGACACCTGTTTCATCCTCGATTGTAATAAACATCACGCCCTTGGCCGATCCAGGCCTCTGCCGCACTAAAACCAGACCTGCAACTTTGACCGGGCTTCGATCCCGCATCGCATTGGCACTCGCGCAGGTGGATACGTGTCGACGCGTCAGATCTGACCGAAGAAAGGCTAAAGGATGCTGACGTAATGTAAGCCCGACATGAGAATAGTCCGCCACCACCTCACTTCCAGCTGTCATTGGTCGTAAAGGCACCGCCGGTTCCACTTGTTCGGTAACGATGAAGCGCTCACGGGCAGCTGCCGCTGAAAACAATGGCAAAGGCTCGTCCCTAAGCGCCTTCATCGCCCAGACAACGTCACGTCTTTGAAGACCAAGCGAGGGTCTGAATGCATCCGCTTCTGCCAAGTCATTTAATGCAGATGCTGGAATTTCTGCCCGACGCCATAAATCATCGACTGATGCATAAGGGGCATCGCCGCGACAAGTTATCAGCCGAGCAGCCTGCGCGTTCCCCAAACCCTTGACCATGCGCAGTCCAAGACGGACCGCAAATCTGCATTCGTCGCCACTAATAGTTTCAAGTGTCGTGTCCCATCGCGAAGCGTTAATGCAAACCGGACGGATCTCAACGCCGTGCGCTTGCGCATCGCGGACAATTTGCGCTGGTGCATAAAATCCCATCGGTTGCGCGTTTAAAAGTGCAGCGCAGAAAACGTCAGGATGCCAACATTTGATCCAGCTACTTGCGTAAGCGATCAATGCGAAGCTCGCCGCATGGCTTTCAGGAAAGCCGTATGAGCCAAAACCCTCAAGTTGCTTGAAAGTTTTTGTCGCAAAGTCACGCTCATAGCCGTTGGCCACCATGCCTTCGATCAGCTTTTCTCCGAATTTCGATACACCGCCAGTGTGCTTGAATGTCGCCATTGCGCGACGCAACATATCAGCTTCACCCGCCGAGAACCCCGCGCATTCAATCGCAACCCGCATGGCTTGTTCTTGAAATAAAGGCACGCCCAACGTCTTGCCCAGGACGGCCTCCAACTCAGGCCGCGGGTAGACAATCTCTTCTTTGCCTTCGCGACGCTTAAGATAGGGATGGACCATGTCCCCCTGGATCGGACCTGGCCGCACAATCGCGACTTCAATGACCAAATCATAGAAAGTACGCGGCTTCATGCGCGGTAACATTGCCATCTGGGCCCGGGATTCGATCTGAAACGTCCCGAGCGTATCGGCCCGTCTTATCATCGCGTAGGTACGAGGATCCTCGGAAGGAATAGAGGCGAGCTCGAGCCTGATGTCCTTGTATTGAGCAAGAAGATCGAATGCTCGACGCATGCAAGACAGCATGCCAAGCGCCAATACATCGACTTTCATGAACTTCAAAACATCAATGTCGTCCTTGTCCCACTCAATCACCGCGCGGTCTTCCATGGCTGCGGGTTCGATGGGGACAAGTTCATCAAGCCGGTCCCGGGTGAGCACGAACCCGCCAGGATGTTGGGAAAGATGACGCGGCGTGCCGACAAGCTGGTTTGAAAGTTCCAAGGCCAGCTGCAGACGACGGTCGCAAAGATTTAGATTTAGGCCTTCTGCGTGTCTCGCTTCAACACCCTCCGACCATCCCCAAACCTGCGATGAAAGTGATTTCGTTAAATCCTCCGGTAAGCCCAGCGCCTTACCGACATCCCGAAGTGCACCCTTTGCGCGATAGCGAATTACGGTTGAGCAAAGTGCTGCACGGTCCCGCCCGTAGGTTTCATAAATCCATTGGATGACTTCTTCGCGCCGTTCGTGCTCAAAATCGACGTCGATATCAGGCGGTTCCCGCCTTTCTTCTGAAACAAAGCGTTCAAACAACAGATCGTTGCGATCTGGATCGATGCCGGTAACGCCAAGAACATAGCAAACCGAACTATTTGCCGCCGAGCCTCTGCCCTGGCAAAGAATTCCTTTGGAGCGGGCGAAGCGAACAATCGAATTGACCGTCAGAAAATAAGGCGCGTAATCGAGTTTTTTAATCAATCGCAATTCGTGCAAAAGACTGCCTCGTACTTTTTCAGGCAGCCCCTCAGGATAACGCTCAGCTGCGCCCTCCCAAGTCAGTTTTTCGAGCGCTTGTAGTGGCGAAAGTTCAGGAAAAAGTCGCTCTTCAGGATATTGATACGTGAGTTCGTCGAGCGAAAACTTGCAGCGCTCGGTAATTTCCAATGTCTTCGCTAAAGCCTCCGGATAGCGAGAAAACAATCGGTGCATCTCTTCGGGAGGCTTAAGATAGCGGTCAGAAAAACGCTCGCGCCGATAGCCCAGTTCATCGACAGTGGTATTGTGACGAATAGCCGTAACCACATCCTGCATAAGTTGGCGCGAAGGTTCGTGAAACAAGACGTCATTGGTCACTACGGCCGAAACTTTTGCTGCGGCTGCGAGCGCTGCCAACTGCCACAGACGCAATTGGTCGTTGGGACGTCGCCGCAATGTGAGCGCCATATAAGCGCGGTCTTCAAAAATCTCATTTACGCGCCGTAAGCGCATCGCACATGTAGCGTCGGGTGCATCGGGTAGTAGAACCGCTATCAATCCCTCGCTATAGGCTTCAATATCAGCCCAATCGAGGTCGCATTTTCCTTTGCCCGCCCGCTTTTTTCCCAAAGAAAGAAGACGGGACAGCCGCGCGTAGGCTGCACGATCCATCGGATAAATCAAAAGTGACGTAGCATCTTTAAGGTCCAGCCTGCATCCCACAACCAGACGTATGCCTGTATCTTGTGCCGCGCGATGCGCGCGTACGATCCCCGCCAGCGAGTTGCGATCAACAATTCCTAGTGCCTTTATTCCCATCAACGCCGCCTGAGCGAATAACTCCTCGCAGCTGCTGGCACCGCGTAAAAAAGAAAAATGGCTGGTTGTCTGCAATTCGGCATATTGTATGGGGCTCATCCAAATATCCCATGCAAGAACCATGACTGACTACCGCTGTCACTTCGCTCCCCATCGCCTGAACGAAAGATCCAGTAGCGCTCCCCTGCTTCATCTTCTACGCGGAAATAATCCCGCACCGTCGCCATTTCTGCGTCTCTTTTCCACCATTCACCCCGAATGCGTTCAGGGCCGTCTGCATGACGTACCCGTCGTCGAACCCCACGCCAGGTAAACCACACAGGTGGATTGTCAGGCAGAAGCGCCATGGTTTCGATAGGCTCCGGTCGTGGCAAGAGGCGTGACGGCCGCGGCCAGTCATTTCTCCAGGTTGCTCCGGTTTCAGGAGCAAGCGGGGCTACTTTCGTCACAGAGCGCTCCGGGACATCGCTTTGCACTGGAGTGAAGCGGCAAAGGCGATTTTCGCCGACCCGATTTGCCAGCAAATCGACGAGATTGGCGATGTCATGTTGCGGCTCGTCGACCAGCGCAGCAATGCTTTGCTTGCCGTTGAGCGGTTCGACGATGACAGCCGCAAGCTCCATGATTTCGATCCCGAAACCGGGATCAATGGTTCCGATCTTATCCGAAAGAAGTCGTGTCAGTCGCTTCGCATCGCGGACAGGTTGCGCCATGCCGACACGAATAGCCTGTCGGCTGTTGTCGACACGATGCACCAATAGATCAAGGCGACGTGTGCCTAACCCTTTTTCTTCCAATATTTTGCAAAGGTCTGCTGCAAGTTTATCAATATAGCGGATAATCGTTTCGGCCGCACCGATTGGTTCAGCAAAGACCTTTCGCGCTTCTATGATTTCGTTAAGGCGCGTTGGTGCAATTGGTTCTGCTAGTTGACCCAAAGCTTGATCGATACGACGTGCAACCTCGGGACCAAAGCGAAGGGTCAATGGTGCCCGTGGGGTGCTTAGCAAATCACCGACGCTTTCAAACCCTAAGGCACGAAGGTCTGCAATTATCGGTGATTGCAAGCGCAAAGCTGCTATCGGCAATGGCGCAAGATAGGCTTGACCGCCGTCAACCGGAATGATTTTCGGCGATTGCGCGTCAAACCGCGCTGCGGCATGTGCAACTCCCCACGTGTCCGCAACAGCTCCTCGCGTTTGGATGCCGGACGCTGCGAAGCGATCAATAATTGCGTTGAGCATAGCGGCCTCCCCCCCCAAAAGATGGTCGGCTCCGGTCGTGTCGATGACCAATCCATCGGGTGGATCCGCCATGACGATAGGGGAAATACGCTGCAGCGCCCATTGTGCAAGCTTTTGCAGTCCTTCTGCATCAGCGCGCGGATTATCGTCAATGACAGATAGTCCAGGAACCAGCGCCTGAGCTTTGGTAAGCAGCATGCCAATACGCAATCCCAATGCCTCGGCTTGCCGGTCAAGGGCAGTGACAACACGGCGACGTCCATCGCGGCCGATAAGAACCAGCGGGGGTTCAACGCGAAGCGAAACGGCGCCCGAGTTCCTTCTCAGGCGATCCGTAGACCATCTGGGAAGGAAGAGCGATACGACCCTGTTCATCGCAAGCTTCCACTTCAAAATCGGCACTCTCGCCTGCGCGACAGCGAATAAGTTCAACAAGCCAGCGTGCACGGTCGAGCCCGGGAACCGGCAAAGGTGCGGAGGGGAGGGCGGAGACGCGCCAACGTGTGACACTGGCTGTTGGTTGTCCGAAATCTCCAGCTTCCGACTGCCGTCGCCAGCGGCGCAATGCAATCCCGATCGTTCCTCCATTTTCGGCGGCCAATTGCAGTCGACGTGACGCAGTCATCGACAGACGCGCAGTTTCTGCAACCACCGCACCAAGCCCACCATGACGCAGGCCTTCTTCAAAACATGAAAGAAGAGCCTTTTCGTCGCCCGCTTCAAGATGCACCATCCGGTCAGGATGAAGCCCAGCCTGGGCGATCGCTGGCATGAACAAATCGCTCCGCGTTACCAACCAAAGGATTTTACCCTTGGTTCGTGCTGCGATGCCGGCGGTAAAAAGTGCTGCCGCAGCCCCATCAACAGCACCATTGCCGCCGCCAGCCACCTCATGCAAATTTCCCAACGCCAATCCACCACCGGGCAATTTGGCGTCGATTTCCGCAAGGCCAAACGGCAAAACCTGACGCACACGACCTTGTCCGCCTTCAAGCCGCTCAATGCGTGTCCGCAATTCGGCGATAACAGGATTTGCGGCGATCTGAGGCATTCCAAATACGGCTCCCTTTCTGGGGTTTGCAGCGCCCGTTAAAGCTGATAAGTTCCCTATTTGTTCCGATTGTCAGCGTGAGTCAATCGGGTGTGTGAACTGAAAAATTCTTGGATCAGGTGGGGTTTGGATGAAACCTACAAACGATTCAAAGAGATATCAGCGAGCAGGGTAGTCAGGATTTTTTTCTTCTCAGATGGGGACAATGGCGGCTTATCTAGAAAAACTCAATGAGCGGCAGCGCCAGGCTGTCGAATACGGCGTCGGCCTCGCGGAGGGTCGCATTGGTGGCCCCTTGCTGGTAATTGCCGGTGCAGGATCTGGCAAAACCAATACCTTGGCCAATCGTGTTGCTCATCTGATTGTTAACGGTGCCGATCCTCGCCGGATTTTGCTGATGACGTTCTCGCGCAGAGCCGCCTCAGAAATGGGGCGGAGGGTCGAGCGTATTTGCCGGCAGGTTTTAGGCGATAATTCAGCCATTATGACGGATGCATTGGCCTGGGCTGGGACGTTCCATGGTATCGGCGCGCGGCTACTGCGTATTTATGCCGAGCAAATCGGCCTGAATGTGGATTTTACTATCCATGACCGTGAAGATAGCGCCGATCTCATGAACCTCATTCGTCATGAGCTCGGGTTCTCTAAAACCGAAAGCCGCTTTCCGACCAAGGGAACTTGTCTTGCGATCTATTCGCGTACAGTCAATGCGGAATGTGCCCTTAGCGAAGTTCTGAAGTCAGCCTATCCCTGGGTCATCGGCTGGGAAGAGGAACTGAAAAAGCTCTTTGCAGCCTATGTTGAGGCAAAGCAGGCCCAAAACGTACTCGATTATGACGACCTGCTTTTATATTGGGCTCAGATGGTGTCAGACCCGGAATTAGCGGACGACATCGGTGGACGCTTCGATCATATTCTCGTCGACGAATATCAAGATACCAATCGTCTGCAGGCGTCGATTCTATTGTCGTTGAAGCCGGGTGGCCGCGGATTGACCGTTGTTGGCGACGATGCGCAGTCGATCTATTCGTTCCGGGCAGCGACAGTGCGCAATATTCTTGATTTTCCGAACCAGTTTTCCCCCACACCTGCAGACGTCATCACGCTTGATCGGAATTATCGCTCGACCCAGCCCATCCTTGCTGCAGCCAACGGAGTTATTGATCTGGCGCGTGAGCGGTTTACCAAAAACCTTTGGACGGATCGTCAGTCTGAACAGCGGCCGCTACTCGTCACCGTAAAAGACGAAACAGAGCAAGCAAATTATGTCGTAGAGCAGGTGCTTGCCAATCGTGAGGTGGGCATCAGCCTTAAACAACAGGCTGTGTTGTTTCGGACCTCAAGTCATAGCGGTGCACTGGAAGTCGAACTCACACGCCGCAATATTCCCTTCGTGAAATTTGGCGGACTGAAATTTCTCGACAGTGCGCATGTGAAAGATTTGCTCGCAACAATCCGTTTCGCTCAAAATCCGCGTGATCGAGTTGCAGGTTTTCGCCTCCTTCAGATGCTGCCCGGAATAGGCCCCCAGACCGCCGCCCGAATTCTTGACACGATAGCCGATGATCCTGAACCGCTCATGTCGCTTGCGGAAATTCCCCCGCCGCCAAAAACATCACAGGATTGGCCTGCCTTTGTAACTTTAATGTCGAGTTTACGAAAAGCAGAAGGCGGGTGGCCGGGCGAGGTCGCTTTGGCGCGAACGTGGTATGAACCACATCTTGATCGCATTCACGAGGATGCAGATACAAGGAAGGCTGATCTTTTACAGCTCGAACAGATCGCAGGGGGATATCCGAACCGAGAGCGTTTCCTGACCGAGTTAACGCTTGATCCGCCGGATGCGACCAGCGACCAAGCAGGCGTTCCTCTTCTTGATGAAGATTATTTGATCCTCTCGACCATTCATTCCTCAAAAGGCCAGGAATGGCGTTCGGTGTTTATGCTCAATGTTGTGGATGGATGCATTCCGTCTGATTTGGGCGCGGGAACCACAGCTGAACTTGAGGAGGAGCGGCGTCTGCTCTATGTCGGCATGACACGTGCGCGCGATAACCTCTCGCTCATCACGCCACAGCGTTTCTTCACTTATGGGCAGAACGCTCAGGGAGATCGTCACGTTTACGCTTCAAGAACCCGCTTTATTCCAGCTTTCCTGCTTCAATATTTTGAAGCGACGAGTTGGCCGAAAGTTTCTCACTCAGCCGGGGAACGCAGCGCTCGACAAGTCAGAATAGATGTCGGTGCCAGAATGCGCAGCATGTGGAAATAGTACCAATATCCTGTCCTGCAAGCTTTTCTTTCGCACGATGAAGGCGAGAAACCAGCGGGACAGGATATCGAAAGCGCTGCACGCCCCTTAAGGGTTTTCGCTTATAGATGCGATCACCGTTTTGCGTTCGCTGCTACCAGTCCGTGTTGTCGGGAATAATCCACGTATCGCATTCAACACATTCACGGCAAAGACCACAGCTGTCTAAATCGAACGCATTTGCTGGTCGCTTCTCCTGACAGCAATCACAAATCATCATTGTCGGGCGAGCCGATTCCGGCGGAAGTATCTCAATGCGCATAGTTTCATCGTCAGTTATGGCGAAGACGGTCATTGCGTTCTCACTTGGTGTTCTTTCGAATATTTTCTCAAAGATAAGAGAACATCAAGCTACTTTCCAGTCTCCAGGAAACTCACCCAAGCCTGGACAAAACGCTTTCATCGAACCAGAACGAACTGAAAGTTCGAGGCCGGCGTTGCTCCGCTCTATGGCCAGAGAGCCCTCAGAATACAATTTTCACTGCAAAAGCTTTGCCTTCATGGCTTCTCCAACAATTGTAAGCTGGAGAATGGGCGCACCACGAAGGACGTTTTCCTCGACAAGGTCGAGTTGCTCCAACCGGTTGATCACCCGGTTTGAAAGGCGCTGATCGCCCACGAGCCAACCAGTTCCGATTTTCTTTTGGTGACGAAAGAATGCGATGGCGCGGAGCGCGTTTTGCTGCGAGCGGGTTAAGCTACGTGCCGTCTCATCTGCATTATCATGATGGATGGTGGGGAGCATATCTTTTCCTTCCCGTTCAAACATGTCTGCCGTCAATCAGTACCTGACAACCCGACAAAAGGGCCGCTAAGGCCGCAGCATCGCAATGACACAGTAAAATGCGTTTCCTCGTCGTTGGTTCCGTTTGCAGCAATAGGCTATACCCGCTTGGGGTTCCGATTTCCTCGGGAAACAAGAGATATTGGTCGCACTCGCAATGCGGCGTGGGGGTAACTCCACCGTGGGTTCGAATCCCACCCTCTCCGCCACACCGCCGATTGCCCTCTATAGCGCGATATTGCCGCCGATCACCGCCGTTTCTACGATAAAATCCTGACATCTCAGCGTCGGCCGTAATGAATGATCTGTAAGCGCGGCTTTCTTTGCACGGCAATTCAAGGTGTCCACCTTGAAGGTGTACCCCTTGGTTTTTGGTGTAATCTCTTGCGGGTGGCCCGGAATGCGGGAAGCTGTGACGAGATGAAGGGCCCCCG